>NZ_JAAOTI010000049.1:0-36264 GCF_011297315.1 Catellatospora chokoriensis | reverse complement strand
GGGGGGGGGGTTGGGGGTGGGGTGGGGGCGTTAGCGGGACATGCCGGCGCGGCGGGCACGGTCGACGGCGGCGGGGAGGGCCGCGATGAGGGCGTCCAGGTCGGCGCGGGTGGTGGTGTGGCCGAGGGTGAACCGCAGGGAGGAGCGGGCGGACAGGGGGTCGGCGCCCATCTGGAGCAGCACGTGGGAAGGCTGGGCGACACCGGCGGAGCAGGCCGAGCCGGTGGAGACGGCGATGTCCTGTGCGTCGAGCAGCAGCAGGAGGGCGTCGCCCTCGCAACCGGGGAAGCCGAAGTGCGCGTTGCCGGGCAGGCGGGCGCCGGGCTCGTCGGTCGGCGCGCCGTTGAGGACGGCGTCGGGGATCACCCCGCGCACCCGTTCGATCAGCTCGTCGCGTAGCGCGACCAGGCGCTGCGCGTGCTGCTCCTGGTGCTTGACGGCATGCTCGACGGCGACCGCGAAGGAGACGATCCCGGGCACGTCCAGCGTGCCGGAGCGCACGTCGCGCTCCTGGCCGCCGCCGTGCAGCAGCGGGGTGCAGGCGACGTCGCGGCCCAGCACCAGCGCGCCGACGCCGAGCGGGCCGCCCAGCTTGTGCCCGGTGACGGTGAGCGCGGCGACGCCGCTGGCGGCGTAGTCCACCGGCACCTGGCCGACGGCCTGGACGGCGTCGGTGTGCAGCGGGACCCCGCGCGCCGCGGCCAGCGCCGCCAGCTCGGCGATCGGCTGGACCGTGCCGACCTCGTTGTTGGCCCACATGACGGTGACCAGCGCGACCGTGTCGTCCAGGGCCTCGGCCAGCGCCTCCGGCCGCACCCGGCCCTCATGGTCGACCGCTAGCGAGACCACCTCGGCGCCCTCGTGCTCGCCCAGCCAGTGCACCGCGTCCAGCACCGCGTGGTGCTCGACGGCACCGGCCAGCACCTTCGTGCGGCCCTCCGGCCGACGGGCCCAGTACATGCCCTTGATGGCGAGGTTGTCGCTCTCGGTGCCACCACCCGTGAAGATCACTTCGGACGGACGTGCGCCCAGCACCGCGGCGATGCGCTCGCGCGACTCCTCCACCCGGCGGCGGGCAGCGCGGCCCGCGCCGTGCAACGACGAGGCGTTGCCGACCTCACGGGCGGTCGCGACGTAGGCGTCCAGCGCCTCGGGCAGCATCGGCGTGGTCGCCGCATGATCAAGGTAGGCCATCTCGCCGCCAAGCCTAGCCGTAAGGGTGCTTACCCGCGCCCCAGGTGTACACGAGTGAGGGCCCGGCAGGGGGTTCCCGCCGGGCCCTCACGTAGGCGTACGCCTAACGACGCTTGCGGATCTCCTCGGAGGCCTGCGGAACGACCTGGTTGAGGTCGCCCACCACACCGAAGTCGGCCAGCTCGAAGATCGGCGCCTCGGTGTCCTTGTTGACCGCGACGATGGTCTTCGAGGTCTGCATGCCGGCCCGGTGCTGGATCGCGCCCGAGATGCCGACCGCGATGTAGAGCTGCGGCGACACCGTCTTGCCGGTCTGCCCGACCTGGAAGGCGTGCGGGTAGAAGCCGGAGTCGGTGGCGGCGCGCGACGCGCCGACGGCCGCGCCGAGCAGGTCGGCCAGCTCCTCAATGATCTTGAAGTTCTCCGCCGACGCGACACCGCGCCCGCCGGAGACGACGATCGACGCCTCGGTCAGCTCCGGGCGTGCGCCCTTGGCCTCGGCGACCCGCTTGGTGACCACGGCCAGCTTGTCCGTGTCGGCGAGCGCGACCTCGACCTGCTCCACCGACGGCGAGGCCGCGGCGGGGCTGGGCGTGAGCGAGTTCGGCCGTACGGTGACCAGCGGCAGGCCCTTGGTGACCTTGGACTTCACGATGGTGGAACCCGCGAAGGCGACCTGGGTGGCGGTGCCGTCGGCGGCCAGCTCGACCGCGTCGGTGAGCACGCCGTTGTCCAGCTTGACCGCGAGCCGGCCCGCGATCTCCTTGCCCTCCTGGGTGGAGCCGATCAGCACGGCCGCCGGGGAGACGGCCTTGACCAGCTGCGCGAGCGCGGTCGCCTTGGGCGCGACCAGGTGCTCGTCGATCTCGGCGCTCTCGGCCGCGTAGACCTTCGTCGCGCCGTACTCGCCGAGCTTGTCGACGAGCGGGGCGGCCGTGCCGGGCGCGCCCAGCACCACCGCGGCGGGCTCGCCGAGCGAGCGCGCCAGGGTCAGCATCTCCAGCGTGACCTTCTTGACCGTGCCGCCGGAGGACTCGACGACTACCAGAACCTCAGCCATTGTCGGCGCCTCTCAGACGAACTTCTCGGACGACAGGTAATCGACCAGCGCGACGCCGCCCTCACCGGAGTCGGCGACCTTCTGGCCGGCGCTGCGCGCCGGGCGCTTGCTGTGCGACAGCACGGTGGTGGCGGCGCCCGCCCAGCCCACCTGGTCGGCGGCGACACCGAGGTCGGCCAGCGACTTCGTGGCCACCGGCTTCTTCTTGGCGGCCATGATGCCCTTGAAGGACGGGTAGCGCGGCTCGTTGATGGTGTCCCACACGCTCACGATCGCGGGGGTGGCGGCCGTGACGACCTCGTACCCCTCCTCGGTCTGGCGCTCGACGGTCAGCTGCGAGCCCTCGACGGTCAGCTTGCGCGCGCCGGTCAGCGCCGCGAAGCCGAGCCGCTCGGCCAGCATGTGCGGCATGACCTGGCCGCGGGCGTCGGTCGACTCGGCACCGGCGATGACCAGGTCGGGGGCCAGTTCGCTGATCGCGGCGGCGAGCACCTTGCTGGTGCCCAGCGCGTCGGTGCCGGCGAGGGCGTCGTCGAGGACGTGCACGGCCGCGTCGGGGCCCATGGACAGCGCCTTGCGGATCGACTCGGTGGCCCGGTCCGGGCCCATGGTCAGCACGGTCACCTCACCGCCGTGCGCCTCCTGCAGCCGCAGCGCCTCCTCGATGGCGTACTCGTCCATCTCGTTGATGACGTTGTTGGCCGAGGCACGGTCGACGGTGTTGTCGTCCGCGCGCAGGTTGCGCTCGGCGCCGGAGTCCGGCACCTGCTTGACAAGTACGACGATCTTCATCGCGCTCTGACGACCCTCCTGAGTTGAACGGACGTTCATGCCCTCGCCGCGAGCCTGTCTCCTGACACGTCACGGGTCAAGCTAGACCGGCTGTGGACGTTGCCACTTTTGCCAGCGCGCCGCAGGTTACTGACGAGTAATTTATTGCCCCTGCTCGCCTACTCGCCAGGATGGCCGCCAATAGTGACAGAGCTCACCCCGTCACGGTGCCCACCGCGTAGAGTCACGCCTAGCAGGAGGTGTCATGACATGACCACGCAAACCGCACCCCTGCCGGGCCGCCCCACGAACGATCCGGGCCTCCCGCCCGCGGCGGAACACCACCGGCAACCCGAGCCAGACGAGCACCTGTGCACCTGTGGACGGCTACGCGACGACTGCGTCCGAGACACGATCCGCGACCTCTGGCACCCAGCCGCCTGAACCAGTCGACCCGCTCCCACATGCCTCGCCCCACCCCGTCACGCATAGACGCTGGCCTATTACATCGATTATTTGTCGATCAGACTCGATGCAATAGGCCAGCGTCTATGGAAAATCGGGGCCGGTGCCGCCGACCCGCTACGCCGCGCTCGGCCGCCAGATGTACGGCGTAGTCGTGGTCACCGCGACCATGCCCAGCCGCTCCAGGATCGGCCGGCTGTCCGCGGACGCATCCACCTGCAGATACGTGAACCCGCGCGCCACCGCCCGGATCGCCCGATGCGCCACCATCGCCTTGTAGATCCCCCGCCCACGCCACTGCTCCAGCGTCGACCCGCCCCACAGCCCCGCGAAGTCGGTGCCCTTCTCGTACCGGATCCACCCGGCGCAGACGACCTCGCCACCGGCCTCGGCGACCACGATGGTCAGCCCTTGCGGATCGGCGTCCAGCTCCTTGGCCAGACCGTGCACGAGGTGGCTGCGGTCCTCGTGCCAGACCGCCTCCTCCATCGCCGCGATCCGCTCCAGGTCGGCCCGCGAGGTCACCTCACGCAGCGTCACGCCGTCCGGCAGCACCGGGGTGGACGCCAGCGGTGCGGCCAGCCCGATGATCACCGTCTCCAGTTCGTCGGGCGCGAACCCGGCCGCCACCAGCCGGTCCGGCAGGTCGGCGGGCAGGTCGTGGCCGCGCAGCTTCCACTCGACCTCCTCGCCGCGGGCGGCGAAGTGGTCGCGCTGGCGGGCGATGAGGGCGTCGAGTTCGGGGCCGCTCAGGTGAGAGACGTCACGGTAGGTGACGAATCCGCCGCGGTCGAGCCCGCTCATCCGGACCACCGGGCCGTCCCATTCGACGACCATGCCGGCGGGCAGGGGGTCGGGGATCTCGGTGCGCAGTTGCTCGTCGTACGCCCTCAACAGGGCGTCGGCATCAAGTTCAGAAGTCATCGCCTTGATACTAGGAAGGTGCTGGCTAGAGTGCGCAACTGGTTTGATCCGCGCGAAGTTCATGAAACAGGGCAAACTCCGGACTACCGCTTCTCGCTGGCCAACGAACGCACCTTCCTCGCCTGGATCCGCACCGGCCTGGCCATGATCGGCGGCGGCCTGGTGGTGGCCCAGTTCCTCCCGCCGATGGCCGTGCCGCACATGACGAAGATCCTCGGCGTGGCGCTGATCCTGCTCGGCGTGGGCTGCGCGCTGCGCGCCGTCGACCACTGGATCCGCTGCGAGATCGCCATGCGCAACGGCCGGCCGTTGCCGCCGTCGCGGTTCCCCGCGGTGCTCGCGATCGTGGTCGCGCTGGGCTCCCTGGCCCTGCTGGGCGAGGTCTTCGTCGACTGGTACCGCAGCCGGTGAGCGGGCCTTTCGGCCGCGGCACGCGGTCGTGAACACCACCCCGGACCACGGCGCGCAGCCGGAGCGGACCCGGCTGGCCTGGCGGCGCACCGTGCTGTCGGGCACGGTGTGCGCGCTGCTGCTGTTCCGGCTCGCGTTCAGCCGCGGGCTGGACGACGCCGGGGCGCTGGCCCTCGCCTTGACGATGCTGTCCTGGCTGGCCTTGCTGCTGGTCGCGCAGCGCCGGATCCGGGCCATGGAACGGCAGCATCCGGCCGGGGTCGCCCGGACGATGGCCGCGGTCACCGTCTCCTGTGTCCTGATGGGCGTCCTGGGGGTACTCCTCATCCTCTGGTGAGGTCTACGCTCTACGCCGTGGGACGCCTGTGGATGTTCATCTTCCTCGCCGAGCTCGTGCTGACCGTGGCTGCGCTGATCAGCTGCCTTTCCGCGGAGGAGCACCGCCTCAACGCGCTGCCGCGCTGGGGCTGGGTCCTGATCATCCTGCTGTTCTCGCCGATCGGGGCCATCGCCTGGTTCGTGGTGGGCCGGGAGCGCACACCCGACCCGAAGGTGTGGCGCCAGGGCAGCGGCTTCCCGGAGCACCAGCGCCCGCGTCAGCTGGCCCCCGATGACGACCCGGAGTTCCTGCGCCGGCTCGCCAAGGAGCAGCGGGAGACCGCGGCCGCCGACCGCGAGCTGCTCAGCAAGTGGGAGATGGACCTGCGCCGCCGCGAGGAGGAGCTGCGCAAGCAGGACAAGACCGACGACTAGCCGCGCTCGCGCAGCCGCCGCGCGAGCCAGTGGAAGGACTCCTTGGGCGTACGCCGCTGCGTCGGGTAGTCGACGTGCACCAGCCCGAAGCGCTGGCTGTAGCCGGCCGCCCACTCGAAGTTGTCGAGCAGGCTCCACACGAAGTAGCCGCGCAGGTCGAGCCCGCCCGCGCGCTTGCGCAGCGCCACCGCGAGATGCTCGCGCAGGTAGTCCACCCGTTGCGGGTCGGGCACCGAGCCGTCCGGGGTGACCTCGTCGGGGAAGCTGGCCCCGCCCTCGGTGACGTACACCGGCGGCAGCCGGTCACCGTAGCGTTCGGACAGTTCGTCGAGGGTGTCGCCGAGCCCGGCCGGGCTGACCGGCCAGCCGAAGCCGGTCCGGGGCACGCCCTCGATCTCCGCGAAGGCGAACGGCAGCTCGCCGACCCGCGCGAAGTCGCCCTCGGGCGTGTGGTCGGTGGCCGCGTCCGGGTCCGCCATACCGACCCGGCTCGGGTAGTAGTAGTTGACGCCGTAGAAGTCCAGCGGCGAGCTGATCACGGCGAGATCTGCGGCGGGCACCGCGGCGAACGCCGCGAACAGATCCGTGAACGGCTCCGGGGCCTGCGGATAACGGCCGAGCAGCACCGGGTCCTCGAAGAACCGGTTGGCGATGAGGTCGTAGAGGGCGGCGGCGAGCTGGTCCTCGGGGCGGTCCGAGGCGGGCACCACGGGCGTGTGCACGTTGGTGATGCCGATCTGCCCGGCCACCCCGGCGGCGCGCAGCGCCTGCACCGCCAGGCCGTGGCCGAGCAGCTGGTGGTGTGCTGCGGGCAGCGCGTCGAACAGCAGCGCGTGGCCCGGGGCGTGCGCGCCGGTGGCGTAGCCGGCCAGGGTCACCGAGTGCGGCTCGTTGATGGTGATCCACTTGCCGACCCGGTCGCCGAGGTGCGCGCCCAGCAGGGCGGCGTACTCGCCGAAGCGCTCGGCGGTGTCGCGCGACAGCCAGCCGCCCGCGTCCTCCAGGGCCTGCGGGGTGTCCCAGTGGAACAGGGTGGCCACCGGCTCGATGCCCCGGGCCAGCATCGCGTCGACGAGCCGGTCGTAGAAGGCCAGACCGTCCGGGTTGGCCGGTCCGGTGCCGTCGGGCTGGATGCGCGGCCACGCGATGGAGAAGCGGTACGCGTCGGCGCCGAGCTCGCGTACCAGGTCGAGGTCCTGCTCGTAGCGGTGGTAGTGGTCGCAGGCGACCGCACCGGTGTCGCCGCCGAGCACCCGGCCGGGCTGGGCGCAGAACGTGTCCCAAACCGACACCCCGCGCCCGCCCTCGGCCACCGCACCCTCGATCTGGTACGCCGCGGTCGCCACGCCCAGTGTGAAGTCCTTGGGGATGCTCGGATCCATCACGCCGTCTCCTCGCTGCGCTCGTCGTCGGCGTCGATCAGCGACATGGTTCGCTCGCTGCGCTCGCTCACGCGCCCAGCACCCGGTCCAGGTAGTCGTTGGCGAAGACGCGCTCGGGGTCGAGCTTGTCGCGCACCGCGAGGAAGTCGCCGAACCGGGGGTACGTCGGCGCGAGCGTGCTCGCGTCCTGGTAGTGCATCTTGCCCCAGTGCGGCCGGCCGCCGTGGGCGCGGAAGATCTGCTCGGCGAGCCGGAAGTAGGTGTGCGGGTCCTCCTTGAAGAACCGGTGGATCGCCACGTACCCGCTCTCGCGCCCGTGCGCGGTGGACAGCCAGATGTCGTCCGGCGCGGCGACCCGCACCTCGACCGGGAACGAGATGCGCCAGCCGTTCTGCGTGATCAGGCGGTCCAGCGCGCGCAGCACGTCGGGCACCTCCTCGCGCGGCAGGGCGTACTCCATCTCCCGGAAGCGCACCTCGCGCTTGGTGGTGAAGACCGACGTGGACACGTCGGTGAACTCCCGGTTGTTGGTGAGCCGCTGGGCCAGCCGGTTGATCGGCGGGGTCAGCGCGGGCGCGGCCTTGCCGACGTGGCACACCCAGTTGAAGACGGTGTTCGACATGAAGTCGTCGTCCATCCAGCGCTGGAAGCCGCCGAGCGGCTTGCGCGGGGCGTCCATCGGCAGCCGCGTGTTCGTCTTGGTGAGCGCGGTCTGCGTGTGCGGGAACCAGTAGAACTCGAAGTGGTCCGCGCCGAGCGCCCGCTGCTCCCACTGCGCCAGCACCTCGGCCAGCGGCTCCGGCTTCTCGATCGCCTGGAGCTGGAACGCGGGCACGCACTGCACGGTGATGTCGAGCAGCACCCCGAGCGCGCCCAGCCCGAGGCGGGCCGCGTCGAGCAGCTCCGGGTTGCTGTTCTCGGAGATCTCCAGCACCCGGCCGTCCGCGGTGGCCAGGGTCAGCGCGACGATCTGCGTGGCCAGGCCGCCGAACGCGTGCCCGGTGCCGTGCGTGCCGGTCGAGGTCGCGCCCGCGATGGTCTGCGCGTCGATGTCGCCCATGTTCTGCAGCGCCAGCCCGTGCGGCTTCAGCAGCTCCGGCAGGCGGTACAGGTGCGTGCCCGCGGCGAGCTTCACCCGGTGGCGCTGCTCGTCGACGGCCAGCACGCCCTGCAGGTTGCGCAGGTCGAGCTGCACACCGGGGGCGACCGCGATGCCGGTGAAGCTGTGACCCGCGCCGATCGGCTTGACCCGCAGCCCGTCGGCACGCGCGGCGGCGATCGCCTGCACCACCTCGTCGGGGCTGCTCGGATACGCCACCCGCGCCGGGGTCACGCTCTCTATCCGGCTCCAGTTCCGCCACACAGTGCTGCTCACAGGAACGCCTTTCCTTCGCCACGGTACGTGGGCAGGGCCCCGGCCACCGCGTTTCCGTCGATCAGGTGAAGCTCGTTGACGTGCTCGGACAGCTCGCCCGCCTTGGTGTGCCGCAGCCAGACCCGGTCGCCCAGGCGCAGCCGGGTCGCGGGCTCCCCCACCACCGGGGTCTGCACCTCACCGGCCATCTCGCGGGGCACCATCTTCAGCCCGGCCGGCCAGACGATCTGCGGGAGCCGGTCCACGCCGGGCGGGCCGGACGCGATCCAGCCGCCGCCGAGCAGGGTGACCCGGTCCGGGGCGGGCCGGCGCACCACCGGCAGCGCGAACGCGGCCGCGGGCGCCGGGGTGAAGTGGGCGTAGTTGTCGAACAGGTGCGGCCCGAACAGCCCCGAACCGGCCGCCACCTCGGTCACCGAGCGGTCCGCGCCGGTGACCTCCAGGCTGCCGGTGCCGCCGCCGTTGACGAACTCCAGCGGGGCCAGCTCGTGCACGGCCGCGACGGCAGCCGCGCGGCGCTCGACCAGCTCGGCCATCGAGGACCGCTGCAACGCGCGCACCAGCGCCCCGCGCAGCGGGCTGCCCTTCGGGGCGTTGCCCAACCCGGCGACCTGGGCCTCGTACCCCATCATGCCGACCAGCCGGAAGCCGCGCCGGGCGACGATCGCCTCGGCCAGCGCGCGGGCCTGCTCGGGCCCGTGCACCGGCGAGCGCCACACGCCGATGTGCCCGAGCAGCCGCGACTTGAACGACGAGTCCAGCTCGACGGCGACCCGGATCTCCGCCCGCGCGTTCGGCGCGACGACGGCGTCCACCAGGTCCAGGTGGTCCAGGGAGTCGACCATGATGGTGACCCGCCGGGCCAGCTCCGGCGAGGCGGCGAGCCGCGCGATCGCGTCCCGGTCGGCGCTGGGGTAGCCGACGACCACGTCGTCGATCGTCTCGGCCAGCCACAGCGCCTCGGCCAGGGTGTACGCCAGCACGCCGTGGTAACCGGGCAGTGCCAGCACCGCGTCGAGCACCCCGCGGCAGCGCACCGACTTGCTGGCGATGCGGATCGGCACCCCGTTCGCGCGGCGGGCCAGGTCGTGCGCGTTGTACGACAGCGCGGCCAGGTTCACCGCGCCGAACACCGGATCCAGCGCCGCGGTCGCCGTGTTCATGGCCGACCAGTACGCGTCGGCGTCCTCCCACGGCCGGGCCGTGGTCGGCGGCGACACCTGCAGCGCCAGAGTCATCAGCGCACTCCCTTCACCGGCAGCACGGCGAGCGCGCCGAGCACCGAGATAACACCGGACGCCACGTACAGCGGGCCGAAGCCGCCCAGCTCCGCGACGACGAACGCGCCGAGCAGCGGGGCCACCGCCTGCGGCACCGCGGTGGCGATGTTCATGATGCCGAGGTCCTTGCCGCGCGCCGCCGGGTCCGGCAGCACCTGGGTGGCCAGGGCCTGGTCCACCGACAGGAAGCAGCCGTAGCCCAGGCCCAGCAGGCCCGCGCCGACGGTGGCCACGGTCAGGTTCGGAAAGAACGCCAGCAGCAGCGCCGCGACACCCTGCAACCCCGACGAGACGAGAACGAAGACCTTGCGCCGTCCGATGCGGTCGGACAGCCGGCCGAGGAACAGCGCGGCCAGCACCACGAAGAACATGTAGATCAGCGTGAGGACGAGCAGCGCGTCCTCCGCCTTCTCGACCTTGACGTGGTACATCAGGAAGTAGAGCAGCAGCGTGGTGCCCAGCGCATTGCCGACGTTGACCAGGATGCGGCTGAGCAGCGTCCAGCCGAAGTCGGGGAAACGCCGCGGGCTGATCCAGAACCCGGCGGCCAGCTCACGCAGGCTGAACGGCGATCGCGCGGCGCGCGGCAGCACCTGGTCGGGCACGCCGAGCACGAACGGCAGCACCAGCAGCACCAGCAGCGCCGCCATCAGCGAGTAGCCGATGAAGTGGCTCAGTGCCAGCGCGGTGACCAGCACGATGCCGAGAATGGTGCCGACCGCCTGCGGGGCGGAGATCCAGCCGGAGACGTACCCGCGCTGGCCCACCGGGACCTGGTCGGAGATGGTCGCGGTGAGCGCCGCGGTGAGCACACAGAAGCCGACCAGGGTCAGCGTCCACCACACGCCGATGCCGACGATGCCGTGCTGCAGGCCGAGCACCACCAGCGAGGCCGCGAACAGCAGCGCGCCGAAGACGATCCAGGGGCGGCGGCGGCCGAACCGGGACACCGTGCGGTCCGAGAGCGCGCCGGTCAGCGGGTACGCGATCAGCGCGAACGCGCCGGCGATGCCGGACACCACGCCGAACGCGACCACGTTGTCGACCCAGTCGGTGGCTTTGAGCTGCGCCTCGACCTGTTGCGGCAGCAGCAGCTGCACCGGGGTCAGCTGCGCCATCCAGATGCCCAGCCAGGCCAGCGCGAACAGGCTGATCCAGCGGCCGGTGATCGGCCGTTCCGGCTCGGCGAACGGAGCGGGCGGGGGCGTTGCGGGGTCAGCCGTAGCGAGCGTGGCCGGTTCGGTCATGGGGGGTCCCTCAAGGCCAGGTGTGATTCCCGTCGCGCGGAGTTTAGAGAACTTTTCATGTTTGCACCAGGCTCGCCACCCGGACAGATGAACCGCAGCGTGTCACGCCGCCGGGTCTGGTGTGAACGTGAAACCTTCTCTAGGCTCCGCCGCCATGAAGGCATACACACGTCTGCTCGGCATCGTCGCCGTGGTGGCGATGGCGATACTCGGCCCGGCCACCGCGGCCTCCGCCCACGAGGAGCGGCCCACCCGCGAGCTGGACGGCACCGGCAGCGTCCCGGTCTACCGCACCACCGGGCCCACGCTGCTGGTCTGCAAGACCGACCCGGCCGACTTCGCCACCCGCATCGCCGCCTTCCCGGCCGACCTCAAGGCCGCGAACGAGCAGCTGTGGACGCAGTGCCAGCAAGACGGCTACCGCCACATCCAGCAGGCCGTGGACGCCGCCCACCTGCCCGGCACCAACATCAAGATCCTGCCGGGGGTATACCTGGAAGAGCCGAGCATCGCCTCGGCCAGCCCCCAGTGCGCGGCCATGGAGAACGGCGCGGTGCGCGGCCGGATCTACGGCTACCCGGTGCTCACCTGGGACCAGCAGCTCGCCTGCCCGCACCTGGCCAACCTCGTGGCCATCCTGGGGAAGAAGAACCTCCAGCTCGAAGGCACCGGCGCGAACCCGGCCGACGTGCTCGTCGACGCGCAGTACAAGAAGCTCAACGCGATCCGGGCCGACAACGCGGACGGCGTGTACTTCCGCAACATGTCCGCGCAGCGGGCACAGTTCAACGCCTTCTACATCATGGAGACCGACGGCTTCGTGGTCGACCGGACCATGGGCCGCTGGAACGACGAGTACGCCTTCCTCACTTTCGCCGTCGACCACGGCCTGTACACCGACTGCGAGGGCTACGGCAACGGCGACTCCGCCTTCTACCCCGGCGCCGCCTCGAACATCAACAAGGACCGGGGCCACGACGTCCCGCGCTACGCCGTCGAGATCCAGCGCTGCCACGGCCACCACAACACGCTGGGCTACTCCGGCACCGCCGGTGACTCGGTCTGGGTGCACGACAGCGTGTTCACCGAGAACACCGCGGGCATCGCCACCGACAGCGCCTTCCCCGACCACCCGGGCATGCCGCAGAACCACTCGAAGTTCGAGAACAACGTCATCGCGGACAACAACACCGACTACTACCGGCACATCGTCGACGGCACCTGCAAGAAGCCCTTCGAGCAGCGCGGATACGAGCAGGGTGTGGTGTGCCCGGCGGTCGGCCTGCCGGTCGGCGCGGGCGTGGTCAACCCGGGCGGCAACTACAACATCTGGCGCGGCAACCACATCTACGGCAACAGGTACTCCGGGTTCGTGACCAGCTTCGTGCCCGGCTTCGTGCGCAACGACACCGGGTTCGCGCAGCAGTTCGACACCTCGCACCACAACCGCTACCTCGACAACGTCATGGGGGTCAGCGAGCAGGGCGAGGCCAAGCCGAACGGGCTGAACTTCTGGTGGGACGGGCAGGGGGTCGGCAGCTGCTGGACGGACATGTCCGACACGAACATCCGTACCGTGCCCGGCTGCGGCGACGACGACCTGCCCGCCATCGGTTCGCACCGCTACCTCGGCGAGCCCGCCGGCACCCTGAAGATGTACGCCTGCGCCGGCTACGACGGCGGCCGGCAGCACCTGCCCTCCGACTGCGACTGGTACGGCGAGTACGCCGCGTCGGGCCTGGCGCGCATCGAGGTGAAGTGGGCCTTCGGCGGCGCGGTCCTGCTCGGGCTGCTGGCGATCGGGCTCTACTACCGCCGCCTGCGCGCCTCGAAGCGGGCGCTGCTCGGATTGCTCCTGGCGGTCTGCGGCCTGACCGTCGGCGTCTTCGGCACCATCGAGACGGGCAGCGTGCTGCACCCGATCGGCCTCGCCCTGTACGGCGCGGGCTTCGCCCTGCTCGGCCTGGCCCTGCGCGGCACACGTGCCCGCAGACTGGGGACTGCCACCCTGATCGTCGCCGTCTTCGCGCTGCTCGGCGCGATCGACCACGGACTCATCATGATCCCGTACCTGCCGGTCTCCCCCGCCCTGCTGCGGGTGCTGAGCGAGGTCGTCTGGATCCCGTGGGCCCTCGGCGCGGTCCTCGCCGCCGGGCGTGCCCCCGCGGCGGCAGCACCCGCCACCCCGGATGCCGAGCCGGAGCCCGTGACCGCCTGACCGGCGGCCGTCTTGACGGATCCAGGTGAGTCGTGATCGCCGAAACGACCACGACTCACCTGGATCGACTTTGCCGACCGGCGGCTCACCTGCACGGAGGCCGCCGCGTGGGTGGGCCTACTTCTTGACGGCGAGCTTGATCGTGTTCGTGTTGTTCGCGAGCACGGGGTCCGGCGTCGAGCTCTTCACCGTCGCCGTGTTCTCGATCTTGCAGTCGTCCTTGAACTTCAGCCGGATCTCGAAAGCGACCGTCGCGCCGGCCGGCAGGGTCGCCGCGGTACAGGTCACCGTGTGGGTTTCCTTCACGTAGGCGCACTGCGGCGAGACGTACTCGACCTCGACCTCCTTCGACTTCAGCGGCAGCTTGTCCACCACCACGACGTTCTGCGCGTCCGACGGGCCGCCCTCGCCGCAGTTCGGCTGCGGCGTCGACACCGTGCTGGTCTCGCAGCCCTTGTCGTTGTGCACGGTCAGGACGAAGGTCGCCGTCCGCTTGTCCTTCGAGGTGACCTCGCCCGTCTTGTCGATCCACAACTCCGCCGACGTCGTCACCTGCGTCGTCTCCGTGGCGGTGTCGTTGCCCGGAGTCGGATCGGGCGTGGCCGAGGAGATCTTCACCGTGTTCGTCAGCGTGGTGCCCGTGGCAACCGACGGCGCCACCAGCACCGTCAGGTAGACCTTCTTCGTCTGGCCGGGCTGGAGCACGCCCAGCGCGCAGACCACCTGGTTCGGCTGCACGAGAGTGCACACCGTGGTGTCGTTGCCGTCGACACCGCTCACGTAGGTGGTGCCCGCCGGCAGGGTGTCGGTCAGGACGGTCACCTGCGCGTCGGAGGGCCCGGCGTTGGCGGCGGTGATGGTGTAGGTCAGCTTGTTGCCCGCGAGCACCGACGCCGGAGAGTCCGTCTTGGTCACGGACAGGTCTGCCGACGCGCTGACGACGGTGGGGACGCTCTCCCGCACGTCGTTGTTGTCCCGGTCGGCGGTCGCGCTGGACACCACCGCTTCGTTGAACAGGCGCGTGCCCGGCACCACGTCCGGTGCCACCAGCCCGATGACGGTGATCGTCGCGGTCGCGCCGTTGGGCAGATTGCCCAGGCCGCACACCAGGTCCCGGGCGATCGGCTGGCCGTTGGTGCAGGTCCCCGACGGCGAGGTCACCGAAACGAAGCTCACCCCGGCGGGCAGCGTGTCGCGCACGGTCACGTCGTTCGCGGTGGACGGGCCGCCGTTCGTCACCTTGATCTCGTACTTCAGCTGCGTGCCTGCGACGACCGTGGCCGGACCGGTCTTGTCCAGGGTCAGATCGGCCGAGCCGACGAAGTCGAGCCGTCCGGTCGCCTTGTTGTTGGAGGGGTCCGGGTCCTTGGTCGTGCTCTGCACCGTGGCCACGTCGTTGATCTGGGTGACGTCATCGGCGGACACGGTGACCCGGACGACCTTGCGGCTGCCGGCCGGGATCGTGCTCAGGTCGCACTCGATCACGAGCCTGGTGACCGGGCCCGAGCTCGTCGGCTGGCAGGTGTCGGGCGCGAGCAGCCGTACGCCCACCAGCTGGAACGGTGCCGCCGAGGTGAGCACGTCGGTCAGCTCCACCCCCACCGCCTCGGACGGGCCGAGGTTGTCGACGTAGATGTCGCAGAAGCCCTGGGTGCCCGCCGGGGCAGGCACGTCGGGCTTGCAGACCTTGGTCACGGTGAGGTCCGCCAGCCGCTTGACCACGGTGATCGTGGTGGCCGTGTTGTCGCCCGGAGTGATGTCGCGTTCGGCCGAGGTCACGGTGGCCTCGTTGGTGATGGACCTGGGCTGGAAGTCGGCCGGGAGGCCGACCTGGATCACCAGCGGGACGGTCTGCCCCGGCAGCAGGACCCCCATCGGCCCGACGGGGCAGGTGAGCACGGTCGTGCCGGTGCACGACGGTGTCGAGGACAGCAGTTGCACGCCGGCCGGCAGCGTGTCGGTCACCGTCACGCTGCTCGCCGGGGTCAGGCCGGCGTTGGTGACGAAGATCGTGTACGTCAGCTCCTGCCCGGCGTACACGGGATCCGGCGCGGCCTCCTTGGTGATGCGCAGGTCTACGGGCAACGGAATCTCGGCACGCGTGGCGGCCCCGAGCCGGCCCGACGGATCGGGGGCCGCCGATGCCGAACCCGGCGTGCTGCCGATCGCGAGTGCGCTTGTCATGGCCAGCACCGCACCGGCGGAAAGAAGGTGTCTACGTGACACGGTTGTCCTCTCTGTTCAATTCGGGTCAGAACCCTCTTCATCAACGCGCCAGTGCTACGCAAAGTGATTCCCTCGCTACGCAAAGTGAACATTCGCCATCATCCCGAGACCCCGCCCTGCCTGCGACGCCGACTCCTCGCCCGATGCCGCCAGAGCCACGGCGACGCCCGCGTCCCGCTCAGCCCGATCGGCAACCGTCGCAGAACCGGGATCCAGAATCAGAGAGCGCTCTCCGAAAGAGCGCGTCGGCCATACGCCATGGTCAGATTTGTAAACAAGGTGACCGGTAACATTAGCAGGATCCGAGGCATTGACAGCCGCGGTGCGAGCCGTCTACAAAACGTGAGAGCGCTCTCTCCGCGACTGCCGCCCGGCGGCCGCGGAACATCATTCCTTGATGGAGGTTCCCCGTGACCCCCGCTCGACCGGCGCCCGCCCGCGCGCCGATTCCCGCTCAGCGCCGCCGGCATGCCGTCCTCGCCGGTGTCGCCGCCGCGGCCGTCCTCGTCGCCGCCACCACGATCAGCGTCGAGGCCAACGCCTCGGTCCCGGCCACGCCGTCGGGCTGGACGCTCCAGTGGAGCGACGACTTCACCGGATCGGCCAACACCCTGCCGTCCTCCAACAACTGGATCTTCACCACCGGCACGCAGTACCCCAACGGCCCGGCCAACTTCGGCACCGGCGAGATCCAGACCTACACCACCAGCACGCAGAACATCAGCCTGGACGGCTCGGGCAACCTGAAGATCACTCCGATCAGGAGCAGCTCCGGTCAGTGGACGTCGGCCCGCATCGAGACCAAGCGGACGAACTTCAAACCGCCGTCCGGCGGGGTGCTGCGCATCGAGGGCCGCATCGCCATGCCGAACGTCACCGGCAGCTCGGCCATGGGCTACTGGCCCGCGTTCTGGGCCCTGGGCTCGCCCTACCGGGGCAACTACTGGAACTGGCCCGGTATCGGCGAGCTCGACATCATGGAGAACGTCAACGGCATGAACCAGGTCTGGGGCACCCTGCACTGCGGCGTCAACCCGGGCGGTCCCTGCAACGAGACCAACGGCCTCGGCGCGACCCGCGCCTGCCCGAACAACAACTGCCAGGGCAACTTCCACACGTACGCGATCGAGTGGGACACCGGCGTGAGCCCGCAGGTGCTGCGCTGGTACGTCGACGGGGTGCAGTTCTTCTCCGTGACGCAGAACCAGGTCGGCTCGTACTGGTCGAACATGACCAGCCACGAGGGTTACTTCATCCTGCTCAACGTCGCCATGGGCGGCGCGTTCCCGAACGGCGTGGCCGGCTACTCCACGCCGACCAGCGGCACCAGGTCCGGGGTGCCGATGCTCGTCGACTACGTCGCCGTGTACACCAAGGGCGGCGGCGGCTCGACTCCGACGGCGGCCCCGAGCTCGCCCGCACCGACGTCGAGCAGCGGGACGCGCAGCGCGTACAGCACGATCCAGGCGGAGTCGTACAACGCCCAGTACGGGATCGTGCCCGGCAGCGACCAGATCGGCTACATCGCGGGCGGCGACTGGGCCCGCTACGACAACGTCGATTTCGGCAGCACCGCGCCGAAGGACTTCCTCGCCCGGGTGTCCTCCGGTGCGGCGAGCGGGGTCAGCGGCACGGTCGAGGTCCGGGTCGACAGCCTGAGCAATGGCCCGATCGGCAGCTTCTCGCTGGCCAACACGGGCGGATGGAGCAGCTTCCGGGAGGTGCCCGGCAACGTCGGCGCCGTCACCGGCCGGCACACCGTGTTCCTGAGCTTCTCCAGCGGCCAGCCGGCCGACTTCGTCAACGTCGACTGGTTCGTCTTCCGCAGGTGACGCGCCGCTCCCGGCCTGCCCTCCCGCCGGACAGGCGTTAAGAAGGGCACCTTCTACATCGCATAGCGATGTGAAGGTGCCCTTCCTTTGCTAGGCGAGGTTGGCGGAGCGGGGGTAGGCGTCGTCGGGGTCGGTGATGACGTTGACGAGGTAGGGGACGCCGGCGGAGAAGGCGCGGGCCAGCGCGGCGGGGAGGTCGGCGGCCTTGGCCACGGTTTCGCCGCCACCGCCCAGGGCCTTGACCACGTCGTCGTAGCGCAGGCCGGGTTGCAGGTCGGCGGCGACGTCGTAGCCGTACATGGCGCGCATGGGGTGCTTCTCCAGGCCCCAGATGCCGTTGTTGCCGACGACCATGACCACCGGCAGCTGCTGGCGCACCAGGGACTCGACGTCCATCAGCGAGAAGCCGGCCGCGCCGTCGCCCATCAGCACGCAGATCTGGCGGTCGGGGTAGGTGACCCGGGCACCCATCGCGTAGCCCATGCCGGTGCCGAGGCAGCCGTACGGCCCCGGGTCCAGCCAGCTGCCCGGCACCGAGGGCTCCAGGTAACGCCCGGCGTACGACACGAAGTCGCCGCCGTCGCCGATGGTCACCGCGTCCGCCGCCAGCACCTTGCGCAGCTCTCCGTAGACCCGGGCCGGCTTGATCAGCTCGGTGTCGGCCTGCATCTCCAGCTCGTGCTTGGCGGCCTGGGCCTGCTCGGCGGCGCGCAGCGTGGCCACCCAGTCGGTGTGATCGACCCGGTCTCCGGCGTACGCGGCCAGCCCGGACAGGATCGTGCGCAGGTCGCCCGCGGGCGAGACGGCGACGGAGACGTGCTGGGCGCGCTGGCTCGGCGCGTCGACGACGTGCACGACCCGGGCCGCGCCGAAGTCACCGAAGCCGAGCCGGAAGTCGAGCGGGGTGCCCACCACGACGACCACGTCGGCCCCGTCCAGGGCCTTGCGGCGGGACTTGGCGAAGGCCAGCGGGTGGCTCGGCGGCAGCGAGCCGCGGCCCATGCCGTTGGCGAAGACCGGCACGGTCAGCGCCTCGGCAGCGGCCCGCAGCGCCTGCGTCGCGTCCCCGCCGTACACGTCGGAGCCCGCGATGATCACCGGGCGCTGCGCCCCCGCGACGAGGCGGGCGGCCTGCTCGACCAGGTCCGGGTCCGGCTCCAGCACCTCGACCTGCGGCGCGACCGCCTTGCCGTCGCCGGTGCTGAAGACGACCTCCAGCGGCAGGTCCAGGAAGGACGGCCCGCGGTGCGGGGCGAGCGCGTGCTCCAGCGCGGTGGTCACGGCCGAGGTGATGTCGTCGGTGGACGTGACGGTGGCGGCGTGCTTGGTGACCGGCGCGACGATCGGCAGGTGGTCGATCTCCTGCAGCGACCCGGAGCCCCAGCGGAACTGCGGGGCCCGGCCGCCGAGCACCAGCACCGGCGCGGCGTTGAAGAAGGCGCTGGTCAGACCGGAGACACCGTTGGTGACACCGGGACCGGCGGTGAGCACCGCCACGCCGGGACGGCGCTGCAGCTTGGCGACCGCCTCGGCGGCGAACACGGCGGTCTGCTCGTGCCGCACGTCGTAGAGCGGGAAGCCGGTCTGATGGGCCGCGTCGTACAGCGGGAAGACGTGCCCGCCGGAGAGGGTGAACATCTCGCGTACGCCCGCGGCCTGCAACGCGGCCAGCGCGAGCTGCCCACCGTGGCCGGAAACTGCACTGTCAGAGGTCTCAGCCATGACCGTGTCCCTTCGTGTGCCGGGAGCCTATCCAGCACGCGAGAAAATATGAAGAGGACTCACAAACTCGTCGGGCGGGGTGCCCGGCGCGCCGCGCGTGACCCGGCGGCGCGCCGAGGTGGGACAGGCACTGGGCAGGGAACCCGGTCGGGACAGTCTCAGCGGCCGATGAACTTCGGCTGGCGGCGCTCCACGAACGCGGTCATGCCCTCGCGCCGGTCCTCGGTCGCGAACAGCGCCGCGAACAGCTGCGACTCCCAGGCCAGACCGGCCGCGAGGTCGCGGTCCAGGCCGCCGTCGATGGCCAGCTTGGCCGCCTTCAGCGCCTGCGCGGGACCGTTCACGTAACCGGCGACCAGGGCCTTGGCCTGGTCGTACACCATGTCCGCGGCGCACACCCGGTCGGCGAGCCCGATCTCCAGCGCCTCCTCCGCGTCGACCATACGGCCGGAGAAGATGATGTCCTTGGCCTTGGCCGGGCCGATCAGGCGCGCCAGCCGCTGGGTGCCGCCGGCGCCGGGGATGATGCCCAGCTTGATCTCGGGCTGGCCGAGCTTGGCGTCCTCGGCCACGACCCGCCAGTCACACGCGAGCGCCAGCTCGCAGCCGCCACCGAGGGCGTAGCCGGTGATCGCCGCGACGACCGGCTTCGGGATGCGCGCGACGGCGTCGAAGGCGCTGCTCAGCGCACCGGCACGGGCCGACATGTCCACGTACGACATGTCCGCCATCTCCTTGATGTCGGCGCCGGCCGCGAAGACCTTGGGTCCGCCGTAGACGACGACGGCGGCGATGCGGCTGTCGGCCGTCACGGCCTGCGCGGCGGCCCGCAGCTCCTCCTGCACCTGGGCGTTGAGCGCGTTCATCGGTGGGCGTTCCAACCGGATGGTGCCGATGCCTGCGTCGACTTCCACGTTCACGAACTCGCCCACCGCTGCCTCCTCATCGAGTGCCGATAGGACGAGCTTAGGCGGTTTGCGTGCATCGCCTACGGTGAGGGCCGGAGGCTGCGATGATCGTCTATTACCGCGATCCCGCGGTCGAAGTCACCTCGACCGCGATCCACATCCACGACCGCGTCTTCCGGCTCGAGGATCTGGAGTACGTCTGGCACCGCGAGATCACCGCAGATCCGCGGTCCATGCGCCGGCTGGCCGGACGCGGCGCCCTCAACGCGGGCGTCGTGGTCGGTGCGGTGCTGGCCCTGCTCGGGCTCATCTACCTGGTCGCCGCCACCGTCGGCGACCCCGGCGCGGCGGGCCGGGTGCTGGTGCCGCTGGCGATCGTGGTGCTGCTGGTCGGCCTGGCCGGACCCGCGCTGGAGTGGACCCTGCACCGCCTCGACCACAGCTACGACCAGGGCATCTCCATGCACGAGATCTGGGCGGTGTGGCGCGGCCGCGAGCTGCTCCTGCTGCGCGTGGCTGACGAGTCGCGCTTCGGCCGCATCTACCGCTCGATCCAGCGCGCCCTGGAACAGGACCGGTGACGCCGCTCGGCCGGCCCGTCCCAGGTCCGTGACGGGCCGGCCGCGGCACGACGGTCAGGGGCGTTCGACGATCTCCCGGCCGAGCGGCCACAGCGCGGCGGGCACCAGCTTGAAGTTGGCGATGCCGAACGGGATGCCGATCAGCGTGATGCATTGCGCTATGCCGGTGACGATGTGCACCAGCGCCAGCCACCAGCCGGCCACGATGAGCCAGACGATGTTCGCCAGCGTGGAGGCGAGCCCCGCGCTGGGCTTCTCCACGATGGTGTACCCGAACGGCCACAGCGCGTACCGGGCGAGCCGGAACGAGGCGACGCCGAACGGGATGGTCACGATCAGGACGAAGCAGATGATGCCCGCCAGGCCGTACGCGATGGCCAGCAGGAAGCCGCTGCCGAAGATGAACCACAGGATGTTCAGGAGCGTGCGCATACCTACGATCCTGACCGGTCGTGGCAAGCCCGGTGCCGGTTCCACCCAGCTGCGGGCACATGATGCGCGCCGACGAGTGCGTCCCGCCGGTATTCGGCCGGCACGTGTCGCGTTTCGGGACGCTTGAGCGTCCCGAAACGCGACACGCCGGAGTCGATGTACACCCGGCGGAAGCCTCAGCGGGCGCGGGCGGTGAAGCGGCCCTCCACCGAGGTGACCTCCAGGGCCAGGCCGAACGTCGCCGACAGGTTGTCCGACGTGATCGTCTCCGGGATCGGCCCGGCCGCGACGATGCCGCCCTCCCGCAGCAGCAGCGCGTGCGTGAAGCTCGGCGGGATCTCCTCCACGTGGTGCGTCACCAGCACCAGCGCTGGCGCGTCCGGGTCGGCGGCCAGCTCGGACAGCCGCGCCACCAGGTCCTCCCGGCCGCCCAGGTCCAGCCCGGCCGCGGGCTCGTCCAGCAGCAGCAGCTCGGGGTCGGTCATCAGAGCGCGGGCGATCTGGGTGCGCTTGCGCTCGCCCTCGGAGAGCGTGCCGTACTGGCGCTGGGCCAACCCGGCCATGCCCCACTCGTCGAGCAGCTCGGCGGCTCGGGCCTCGTCCATCGGGTCGTAGGACTCGTTGAAGCGGCCCACCACCGACCAGGACGCGGTGACCACCACGTCGCGGACCAGCTCGCCCGGGGGCACCCGCTCGGCCAGCGCCGCCGTGGACAGCCCGATCCGGGTGCGCAGCTCGTGCATGTCGACGCGGCCGATGCGCTCGCCGAGCACGTACACCGCGCCCTTGGTCGGGTGCGCGCGGCCCGCGGCCAGGTGCAGCAGCGTCGTCTTGCCCGCCCCGTTGGGGCCGAGCACCACCCAGCGCTCGTCCAGCTCGACCCGCCACGAGATGTCCCGCAGCAGGTGCTTGCCCTCCCGTACGACGTCGACGCCTTCGGCGGCGACCACGAGATCGGGGTCGTCCGGGGCGACGGCCTGGTTGACCTCGTGGACGTTCTGGGCGACGCGGTGCAGTCCTGACACAGCCGATATCCAATCACGGCCGCCCCCGCCGGGGTGCAGACCTGCCAGCCAGATCACAGTTCGGCAGCGACCGGGGCCCCATGAACGCCGCCGGATCGCATACGGTGTGGCGGCACACGGACCGATGGGGGAGGCACTGTGACCGCCGTGATCGAGATCAGCGGGCTGTGCAAGACATTCCACAGCCTGTGGCGCGAGGAGAAGACCGCGCTCGACGGATTCGACATGTACGTCGAGAAGGGCCAGGTCCACGGATTCCTCGGGCCCAACGGCTCGGGCAAGACCACCACCCTGCGTACGCTGCTCGGCCTGCTGCGGCCCGACGAGGGCGAGATGCGGATCCTGGACACGCCCAGCGCCCGGTTCGGCGAGGTGGCCCACCGGGTCGGCGCGATCGTGGAGAGCCCGGCCTTCTTCACCCCGTTCAGCGGGCGCAAGACCCTCCAGTTGCTGGCCACCGCGGGCGGGCTGCCCCGCGGCCGGGTGGACGAGGCGCTGACCACGGTCGGCCTGCGCGACCGCGCCGACGAGCCGGTCAAGGTGTACTCGCTCGGCATGCGCCAGCGGCTCGCCGTCGCGTCCGCCCTGCTCAAACGGCCGGAACTGCTGATCCTGGACGAGCCCGCGAACGGGCTGGACCCCTCCGGCATCCACGCCATGCGCACCCTGATGAGCGACCTCGCCGCACAGGGCGTCACCGTGCTGCTCTCCAGCCACCTGCTGTCCGAGATCGAGCAGGTCTGCGACTCGGTCACCATCATCGACCGCGGCCGGCGGGTCACCCACGGCCCCGTGTCGGTGGTGCTGGCCGGTCACGACACCGGCGAGCACCTGGTCCGGGTCGCCGACACCGAGCAGGCCGCGGAGCTGCTGCGGGCGGTGGGTGCGACGGTGCGCACGGCCGACGGCGCCCTGTTCGTCGGCGGCGTCAGCGGCCCGGCCGCGATCAGTGAGGCGCTCGGCCGGGCCGGTCTCTGGCTGACCGAGCTCACCCCGCTCACGCCCGACCTGGAGAGCGTCTTCCTGGACCTCACCGGCACCCGGCCCGTCCCCGACGCCCCGCCGCAGGTCGCGGTGCCGACGCGCCGCCGCCCACCCGCGGACAACGTCATCGACCTCGACGCGCGAAGCGAGGATCAAGCATGAGCGAGCTCCGCGAGCGAATCAGCAGGCTCGGAAATGCCGCCGACGAGCGAAGCGAGGAGAAGGCATGAACCTGGTGCGTGCTGAGGTGAGCCGGCTGCTGGCACGGCGGTTCACCCATGTCATGGTGATCGGCCTGCTCGCCGTCTTCGGGATCACTGCCGCGACCACGCTGGCCAGTTCGGCGAGCCCTGGCAGCGAGGCCTGGGCCTCCGCGGAGCGGTCCGCTGCGGAACGGCGCGCGAGCCTGGTCGAGTTCAAGAACAAGTGCGAGGAGGCGTTTCGGCAGGACCGGGAGGCCGCGGAGGATACGTTCACCGAGGGCTGCGACGCCGCGGGCGACCCGGCCGACGTCCGGGACTGGCACTACCTCGAGGACGCGTTCGTGTTCGAGCTGGAGATCCGGAGCCTGACCGTCTTCCTGGCGGTGTATCTCAGCTTCTTCGCCTTCGTGATCGCGGCGTCGTTCATCGGGGCCGAGATGAGCAGCGGCGGCATCACCAACCTGCTGCTGTGGCGACCGCAGCGCGCCCCGGTCCTCGGGGCCAAGCTCGCCGCGCTGACCGGCAGCGTAGCGCTGTTCTCCGCCCTGTTCACGGTGCTCTACGTGGGTGCGTTCTATCTGATCGCATACACCTCGGGCTGGACCGGCGACGTCGACGCGGCCTTCTGGGCCGAGCTCGCCGGGCTGTGCGGGCGCGGCATCGCGCTCTCGACGGCCTCCGCGGCGTGCGCCTTCGCGCTGGCCACCCTGGCCAGGCACACGGCGGCCGCGCTGGGCATCGCGGTCGGCTACTTCCTGATCTGGGAGGCGGGCGGGCGCATCGTCTTCGAGATCGGCGGCATGCTGCCGTACGACCCGTACTTCCTGTCCAGCTACCTGTCCGCCTTCGTCAGCGGCGACCTGAAGTACTGGTCCGGCCTGGACGGCTCGGGCGACCTGGTGATCACCCGGCTCAGTGGCGGCATGGTCCTGGCGGGTCTCACGGCCGCCCTGCTCGCCGCCGCGTTCACGAACTTCCGCCGCCGCGACCTGATCTGACCCCGTCGACGGGAGCGAGGGGGATGAGCCGATCTCATCCCCCTCGCTTCACACGATCCGGGTCTCAGTCGACGGTGGAACCGAAGACCTCGTCGCGGACGGCGTCGAGGGCGGTGAGCAGCGCACCCTGGAGCACGGGTTCGTCGGCGACGCCGGTCACCACGACCCGCGGGGCCACCGGGCTGATCGCGGCGACCTCGTGCTGCACGCGCTCGGCCAGCGGCGTGCCGCCCGCCGCGCCGACCTCGCCGGCCAGCACGACCAGCGGCGGGTCGAGCACGATGCAGGACGCGGCCACACCCAGTGCCAGCCGCCGGGCGACCTCGTCGAGCACCGGGCCGCCCTTGGTGCCGGCGGCGATGGCGGCCTTGACCGCCTCGGCCGCGGTGCCAGCCCGGAAGCCGTGTTCGCGAGCCACCTGGCGGACCGCGTCCGCGCCGGCCACCTGCTGGAAGGCGCCCTTGCCGCGCCGGCTGACCTCGCGCGGGATCTCCGCGCCGGGCACCGGCAGGTAGCCGATCTCGCCCGCCGCGCCGGAGGTGCCGCGGTGCAGCCGGCCGCCGAGCATGACGGCCAGACCGGTGCCCTGGCCGATCCAGACCAGCAGGAAGTCGCCGACCTCGCGAGCGGCGCCCGCGTGGGCCTCGGCGACGGCGGCCAGGTTCACGTCGTTCTCGAACACGATCGTGGTGTGCAGGTCGTCGCGCAGCGCCGCGGCGAGGCCGCGCTGCCAGCGGGGCAGGTTGAAGGCGAAGACGATGTCGCCGGTGTTCGGGTCGACCAGACCGGGGGTGCCCAGCACGATGCGGCGCACGTCGCCGAGCTGGGCGCCGGCCTGCTCGGCCGCCTGGACGACGGCGTTGTGCACCAGCCGGACCGGGTCCTCGCCGCCGCCGTTCGCGTCGGGCTTGGTGGAGACCTCCACCCGGCCCACCACCGCGCCGGTGATGTCGGCGCAGGCGGCCACCACGTGCTCGTCGCCCACCTCGACGCCCACCACGTAGGCGCTGTTCGGGGCGACGTTGTAGAGCTGCGCGTTGGGCCCGCGGCCCCCTGCCTGCTCGCCGACCCGGCGCACCAGGCCGCGCTCCTCCAGTCGCTCGACCAGCTGGGAGGCGGTGACCTTGGAGAGTCCGGTCAGCTCGCCGAGCTGGGAACGGGTGAGCGGGCCCCGGGCCAGCAGCAGCTCGAGCGCGGCGCGGTCGTTCAGCGCGCGGAGCAGTCGAGGGGTGCCGGGTTGGGAAACTGCGGCCATGGTGCGTCATCCTAGAGTTCGGCATGCAGCAACACCGGGTATCGGCGCGCGCTGGCTTTTAGTAAAGTTTCTTATTAGATTGGGTTACCTTAACCGGTACGGCCGTAGCCTACGGCCTACACGCACAAAACCACTATGGATGGCAAGACCCGACACACTGGCCGAAGGGCCCACCACCAAGTCGGGTCGAAGCGGAGGACACCGTGACCACTGATCCAGGTCTGCGCCGGCTGGCACTGCGCACCATGCTCGCCGCGTTCCCGGGCCACACCGCCCCCGACTGGGCCACCCGCCTGCTCGGCGAAGGCCTGGCCGGCTACACGCTGTTCGGGTTCAACGTGGCCGAGCCGGTGCAGCTCGCCGGGCTCACCGCGCAGCTGCGCGCCGCGCGCCGCGACACCCTGATCGCCATCGACGAGGAGGGCGGCGACGTCACCCGGCTGGCCCACCGCACCGGCAGCCCGTACCCGGGCAACGCGGCGCTGGGCGCGATCGGCGACCTGGACCTGACCCGCCGCGTGTACCACTCGATCGGGCGCGAGCTGGCCGAGGTCGGGATCAACCTGAACCTCGCGCCGACCGTCGACGTCAACACCGCCACGGACAACCCGGTCATCGGCACCCGCTCGTTCGGCGCGGACCCGGTCCGGGTCGCCGCGCACGCCGCCGCGGCCGTGGTCGGCCTCCAGCAGGCCGGCGTGGCCGCCTGCGCCAAGCACTTCCCCGGGCACGGCGCGACCGTCGCCGACTCCCACCTCGAACTGCCGACCGTCGACGTGTCCCCGCAGCTGCTGCGCGACCGCGAGCTGCCCCCGTTCGCGGCCGTCATCGCGGCGGGCACCAAGGCGATCATGACGGCGCACATCCGGGTGCCCGCGATCACCGGCGACGACCCGGCCACGTTCAGCGAGACGCTGCTCGTGGACGTGCTGCGCAAGGAGTACGGCTACACCGGTTGCGTGGTCACCGACGCGCTGGAGATGCAGGGCGCGGCACGGGCCGCGGGCGGCATCGGCCCGGCGGCGGTACGAGCCCTGGCAGCGGGTGCGGACCTGCTGTGCCTGGGCGCCGACATCGACCTGGAGATCACCGAGCACGTCGCCGCCGCCATCGCGGGCGCGATCGCCGACGGCACGCTGCCTGTCTCCCGGGTCGAGCAGGCCGTCGCGCGCAACCAGGCGCTGGCCGCCTGGACGCACGGGATCGAGGAGATCGAGCTCACCCCGCGGCTGGGCTACGACGCGGCGCGGCGCGCGGTGAGCGTCGAGGGCAGCCTGACCGGCTTCGAGCAGCCGTTCGTGGTGCAGCTGCGGGCCGGGCACACCATCGCCGAGGGCGCGGTGCCGTGGGGCCTGTCCCCGCACCTCGACGGCACCCCGCAGCTGGCCGTGGCCGCCGACGAGACCAGCGCCGGCGCACTCATCGACGCCGCCGCCGGGCGGCCCATCGTGCTCGTCGGGCGGCACACCCACCGCAACCCCGCCGCCCGGTCCCTGGCCGAGCAGCTGGCCGCGGTGCACCCGCTGGCCGTGGTGGAGATGGGCTGGCCCGCCGGGTGGCGGCCGAACGGCGTGAAGGCCTTCGTCACCACGTACGGCGCGAGCCACGCCAACGGCCGCGCCGCCGCCGAGATCCTGGGCCTCGCCTCGTAACCGGCGCCACTCCGACCCGGACTGGACCGCCGGTCCGACCCGATGGCAGTATTCATGCTCACGCATTTAATGCGTGGGCATGAATCATTTCCGACGGGAGACCCGGCCGTGCCGCACGACGACCCCAGCACCTACCTCTTCCTGCTCGCCGGGGCGCGGGAGGGCGGCAACACCGAGACGCTGGCCCGCGCGGCCGCCGCCGAACTGCCCGCGCACGCCGCCCAGACCTGGCTCGACCTGCGCGAGCTGCCACTGGCCCCGTTCGACGACGTCCGGCACGCCGGCGACGGCGTCTACCCCCAGCCCGTGGGTGCCGAGAAGATCCTGCTCGACGCCACCCTGACCACCGACAACCTGGTCATCGTCTCGCCGCTGTACTGGTACAGCGTGTCCGCGTCCGCCAAGCTCTACCTCGACCACTGGGCGGGCTGGCTCCGCGTGCCCGGTGCCGACTTCAAGGCCCGGATGCGCGGCAAGACACTGTGGACGGTCAGCGTGCTCAGCGACACCGACCAGACCACCGCCGACCCGCTCGTCGGCACCCTGCGCCTGTCCGCCGAGTACCTGAAGATGACCTGGGGCGGCGCCCTCCTGGGCTACGGCAACCGCCCCGGCGACATCACCACCGACACCCCAGCCCTGACCCGCGCCAAAACCTTCTTCGCCTGACCCCCGCCCCATACCCCAAGATCGCGACGATCTTGCTCGAGCTGTTGAGGATATGCCCGGTTAGGGCGTGTCATCCCCACAGTCCACGCAAGATCGTCGCGATCTTGGGGGTGTGGGCCGGGGGTTAGGCGGCGGCGGTGCGGACCAGGGTGCGGATCTGGCGGAGGAGGACGGAGAGGGGGGCCAGGTCGGCCTTGATGCCCTCGAGTTCGGCGATGGACTTGCGGGCCTGGGCGATCGTGGCGGCGTTGCGCTGCTCCCACTGGGCCACGCGCTCCTGGGCGGTGCCGGACGGGGAAGCCGCCAGGACCTCGCCGGTCAGGGCCGCCAGGGCCGCGTAGAGGTCGTAGCGCAGGGCCATGCGGGCCAGGGTCTGCCAGCGGTCGTCGCGGGGCAGCATCGAGATCTTCGTCAGCAGCTCGTCGACGCGGAAACGCTCGGAGAGGACGAAGTAGACCCCGGCGACCTCGTCGAGGTCGCGGCCGGTCGCGGAGGCGACCTCGACCACGTCCAGCAGGGCGAAGCTGTACAGCGTGCGGGCGCCCCACTCGGCCAGGTCCTGCGGCGCGCCCAGGCCGACCAGCTCCGCCTCGTGCTCGGCGATGCCCTCGCGCTCCGCGCCCAGGAACATCTCCTTCATGCGCGGAGCCAGCGCGGACACGCCGGGCTTGAGCCGGGCGATCTCGCCGGGCACGTCGAGCGGCGAGCGCCGGTTCTGGATGAGCCAGCGCACCGCCCGGTCCATGAGCCGGCGGGCCTTCAGGTAGACCGCGGTCTGCGCGGCCGTCGGCACCCGGTTGTCGGTCGCCTCCACGGCCGCCCACAGCGCGGGCAGGTTGAAGACCTCCCACACGATCTCGAAAGCCCGCAGCACGTCCGCGGCGGACGCGCCCGTCTCCTCGACCGTACGGTGCACGAACGTGATGCCGCCCCGGTTGACGGTCTCGTTGACCAGCACCGTGGTGACGATCTCGCGGCGCAGCCGGTGCTCGGCCATCTGCCGGCTCATGCCGTGCAGCGGCGTCGGGAAGTAGTCGGCCATGGTCTGCGCGGTCCACGCGTCGTCGGGCAGGTCGGAGTGGACGATCTCCTCCTCCAGCGCGATCTTCACGTACGCCATGAGCACGGCGAACTCGGGCGTGGACAGGCCCTCGCCGTTCTCGGAGCGAGCCACCAGCTCCTCATCGGTGGGCAGGCCCTCCAGGGCCCGGTCCAGCCGGCCGGAGCGCTCCAGCTCGGTGAGGAGCCGGCGGTGCACCGGGAGCAGGGACAGGGTCTGCGCGCGGGCGTTGCCCAGCGCCGTGGCCTGGCCGTAGTTGTCACGCAGCACCAGTGCGGCGACCTCGTCGGTCATGCTGGCCAGCAGCTCGTTGCGGGCTTCGAGGGTGAGGTCGGGGTCCGCGCCCAGCAGGATCTTGATGTTGACCTCGTGGTCGGAGCAGTCGACACCGGCCGTGTTGTCGATGAAGTCGGTGAAGATCCGGCCGCCCGCGCCCTGCGCGCCCCTGCGGGCGTACTCGATGCGTCCGGCCTGGGTCAGGCCGAGGTTGCCGCCCTCGCCGACGACCCGGGCGCGCAGGTGCCCGCCGTTGACCCGGATCGCGTCGTTGGCCTTGTCACCGACCTCGGCATGCGACTCCGTCGTCGCCTTGACGTAAGTCCCGATGCCGCCGTTCCACAGCAGGTCGACCGGGGCGAGCAGGATGGCCTTCATCAGCTCGGCCGGGCTCATCGCGGTCACCGTGTCCGCCAGCCCGAGCGCGGCGCGGACCTGCGGCGTGACCGGGATCGACTTGGCGGTGCGCGGGTGCACGCCGCCGCCCTCGGAGATCAGCGTGGGGTCGTAGTCGGCCCACGAGCTGCGGGGCAGCGCGAACATCCGGGCCCGCTCGGCGAACGATGCCGCCGCGTCCGGGTTCGGGTCGAGGAAGATGTGCCGGTGGTCGAACGCGGCGACCAGCCGGATGTGCTCGGACAGCAGCATCCCGTTGCCGAACACGTCACCGGACATGTCACCCACCCCGACGACGGTGAAGTCCTCGGTCTGGGTGTCCTGGCCCAGGTCGCGGAAGTGGCGCTTGACCGACTCCCAGGCACCCCGGGCGGTGATGCCCATGCCCTTGTGGTCGTAGCCCGCCGAGCCGCCGGAGGCGAACGCGTCACCCAGCCAGAACCCGTACGACGCGGAGATCTCGTTGGCGATGTCGGAGAACGTCGCGGTGCCCTTGTCCGCGGCCACGACCAGGTACGGGTCGTCGCCGTCGTGCCGGACCACGTCGGCCGGCGGCACGATCTTGCCCGCGTCGAGGTTGTCGGTGATGTCCAGCAGCGCCGAGATGAACCGCTTGTAGCAGGCCACGCCCTCGGCCTGCAGCGCGTCACGGTCACCGGCGGCGGGGGCCTGCTTGAGCACGAACCCGCCCTTCGCGCCGACCGGCACGATCACGGCGTTCTTGACCATCTGCGCCTTGACCAGGCCCAGCACCTCGGTCCGGAAGTCGTCGCGGCGGTCCGACCAGCGCAGCCCGCCCCGGGCCACCGCGCCGAAGCGCAGGTGCACGCCCTCGAACCGGGGCGAGTACACGAAGATCTCGAACTTGGGCCGCGGCGCGGGCAGGTCCGGGATCGCCTGCGGGTCCAGCTTGAACGCGATGTAGGACTTCGGCCGCCCGTCCGCCGCCTTCTGGAAGAAGGACGTACGCAGCGTGGCCTGCATCAGCGTCAGGTAGTTGCGCAGGATCCGGTCCTGGTCGAGGCTCGACACGGACTCCAGCTGGCGGCCGATCGCCGAGATCAGCTCCTTGGCCTGGCTGCTGCGCTCGGCGTCGCTCAGCTGCAGCTTCGGGTTGAACCGGGTCTCGAACAGCGCCACCAGCATCGCCGCGATCTGCGGGTATGCCGTGAACGTCGCCTCCATGGACTCCTGCGCGAAGACCGTGCCGGCCTGGCGCAGGTACTTGGCGTACGCCCGCAGCACCACGACCTGCCGCCAGGTCAGGCCCGCCCGCAGCACCAGCTCGTTGAAGCCGTCGACCTCGGCCTCACCCCGCCACGCGGCGGCGAAGGCGTTCTCCACGTGTGCGCGCACCTCGGCCAGGTCTCGCGCGCCCGCGGGCAGCTGCAGGCCGAAGTCGTACACGAACACGGTCGCGTCGTCGCGGCGCACCTCGTACGGCCGCTCGTCGGTGACCCGCACGCCCAGCGAGTGCAGCACCGGCAGCACCGCCGACAGCAGCATCGGCTCGCCGTGCCGGTAGACCTTGAACCGCACGTCGTTGCCGGGCGTGGTGGCCTCGACGATGCTGCCCGAGCCGGCCGTGAAGCGCCGCCGGAACAGGTGCATCTCCAGCTGGCCGGGCTCGTCCAGCAGCTCCAGCTTGGCCAGGTCCTGCGCGCCCTCGTAGGGCAGGTGCCCGTCCTTGTAGGTCTCCGGCAGCGCGTCGGTGTACCGCGCGGCCAGCAGCCGGGCCTGCTCGTCGCCGACCTTGCGCTCCAGCACCAGCCGGAAGTCGTCGTCCCAGTTGCGGGTGGCGTCGCCCAGCATCTCGGCGAGCGCGTCGGCGTCCACCTCGCCGGGCGGGTCGTTCGGGTCGGTGCGCACGATGAAGTGGATGCGGGCCAGGTTGGACTCGCTGACCCGGGTGGTGTAGTCGACGCCGACGCCGTTCAGCTCGCGCAGCAGGATGTCCTGCATGGCCAGCCGGTGCGCGGTGGTGAACCGGTCCCGCGGCAGGTAGATCAGGCAGGAGATGAACCGGCCGTAGCCGTCGCGGCGCAGGAACAGCCGCAGCTGGCGGCGGCCCGCCATGCGCAGCACCCCGGTCACGGCCTGGTACAGGTCGTCGGTGCTGATCTGGAACAGCTCGTCGCGCGGGTAGGTCTCCAGGATCTCCAGCAGGTCCTTGCCGGAGTGGCTGCGCGCGGACAGGCCGGAGCGGTCCAGCACGTTGTCCACCTTGCGGCGGATCACCGGCAGGTCCCGCACGCTGGTGCGGTAAGCCGCCGACGAGAACAGGCCCAGGAAGCGGCGCTCGCCGGCGACGTTGCCCTCGGCGTCGAACATCTTGAAGCCGATGTAGTCCAGGTAGGCCGAGCGGTGCACGGTGGCCCGCGAGTTCGCCTTGGTGATCACCAGCAGGCGCTTCTCCAGCGCCTTGTGCTGCGCCTCCGGCGTCATCGACTCCAGGGTGCGGGCCGTGGACGACGAATCGTCGCGCAGGATGCCCAGGCCGGTGCCGGGCACGGCGCGCATCAGGTCGGTCTCGCTGCCGGCCGCGCCGGGCACGTGGACCAGCTCGTACTCGCGGTAGCCGAGGAAGGTGAAGTGGTGGTCGGCGAGCCAGCGCAGCAGCTCGACCGAGTCGGTGATGTCGCGGTCGGGCACCGGCAGCTCGGCCCCGGAGATCTCGTCGGCCAGCGCGAGCGCCTGGGCCCGCATGCGCGGCCAGTCCTCGACCGCCCGGCGCACGTCGCCGAGCACCCGCTCCAGGTCGGCCCGCAGGTGTGCCAGCTCCGCGTCGTCGCGGATGGCGCCGACCTCGATCCGCATCCAGCTCTCGACCAGATCGCCGGGAATGGCGTCGTCCGGCTCGACCTCGGCGCAGACCTCGAGCAGGTTGCCCTGCTCGTCGCGGCGCACCACCATCACCGGGTGCACCAGCAGTTGCACGTCCTTGCGCGCGGACAGCGCCGCGGTGACCGAGTCGACCAGGAACGGCATGTCGTCGGTGACGACCTCCACGACGGTGTGGCGCGGTTCCTGGGACAGCGACAGGCGCAGCTTCAGCTCGCCGGGCATGCGCGACGCGGCCAGCTCCCGGTGGGCACGGGCGGCCTCGACGAGGCGGGCCGGGGTCAGGTCGACGAGTTCCTCGTCCGGGGCGAATCGCCAGTACCGCTGCACGAGCTGCGCCTCGGCCAGCCGGTCGTCGGCCAGGCTCGGGGTGTCGGGGCTGCCGCCGGCGGCCAGCGCGACCGCGGCCGCGATCAGGCGCTCGCCGTTGGGCAGCGGCTCGTCGAGATCGCTGTCGTCCAGGTCGTCCGGGTGCGCTTGCGGCACACCCTCATTCCGGATGGTGTCGCCGCTCGCACCGGCTTCGACATCGGCGGAAGCGCTGCCGCCGACGATTGCGCCGCCAGACTCCATGAAAAGCCACTCCCCTTCGCCCACCGCGCTGTGGGTCGTTGGTGGGACGGGCCGTTGCAGGGGCCGTCCCGTCGTCGACCCCAGCCTAGTCAGCACCCCCGGCCAGGCACTCGTTCGGGGGCCGCCCACGTGGGCACCGTTCGAGTCCGGTGCCGGACAGCGCTGGTGCCACACCGGCGCTGCCGTTGCGGCAGAATGCCCGCATGGCTCTGCGCTCGAAGGTACGCCGTCCCAAGATTGTCCTCTCTCTGGTGGCGATGTCGCTGCTGTTCCCCGCACTTGCCGCCTGCTCGAAGGACGACGGGCCCGAGCCCATGCTCGACGCGTTCCTGGCCGGCTGGCGCACGGGGACCTACGACAAGGTCACTTTCGTCAACCCGACCGGCCAGGGTGTCGCCGCCGACACCGTCAAGACCGAGCTGCGGGCACTGGAGGGCGTCTTCCGGGACACGCCCCCGACGCTGACCAAGCAGGCCCCGGCGGTGAGCCAGAACCTGGCGACCACCCAGGTCAAGGTCGCCCAGCCGCTGCCGGACAAGACCGTCTGGGAGTACACGACCACGGTCCGGATGACCAAGGCCAAGGACAGCTGGCAGGTCGTCTGGGAGCCGGCGATCGTGCACGAGAAGCTGACCAAGGGCGACGAGCTGGCCGTGCGCCGGCTGGCCCCGGCCCGCGCCGGCGTCTTCGACGGCACCGGCGCTGAGCTCGTCCGGCCGCGGCCGGTCGTCGTGATCGGCATCGAGCCGCAGAAGGTCAAGGACATCGACGCGCTGGTCAAGGAGCTGACCACGATCTTCACGTCGGGCGCGTACGACGTGAGCACGGACGACCTGGCCAAGCTGCCCGCCCGGGTGAAGGAGGCCAAGCCCGACGCGCTGGTCGAGATCGTGACCCTGCGCCGGGAGATCTACGAGCCGATCCGGGACCGCCTGCGCGCGCTGATGGACCGGGGAGTGCAGTTCCGCGAGGAGGAGTGGCTGCTCTCGCCGACCCGCACGTTCGCGCGGGCACTGCTCGGCACGGTCGGGCCGGTGACCAAGGAGATCATGGACAGCAAGCCGGGCGTCTACCAGGTCGGCGACCAGGCCGGCCTCGGCGGCATCCAGCGCACCTACGACGACCGCCTGCGCGGCACCGCCGGCCTGAGCGTGGTGTCCAGCCGCAAGGCCTCCGACGGCACCGTCCAGGACACTCCGCTCTACAAGGTCGACAAGAAGGACGGCCAGAAGCTCCAGCTCACCATCGACCAGAAGGCGCAGATCGCGGCCGAGAAGGCGCTCGCCACGGTCAAGCAGCGCAGCGCGATGGTGGCGATCCGGATCAGCGACGGCCGGCTCGTCGCGGTGGCCAACAGCGGCGCGGACAACCTCGCCCTCACCGCGCAGGTCCCGCCGGGCTCGACCTTCAAGGCCGTGTCCGCGTACGGCCTGCTCGACGCCGGCAAGGTGACCGCCAACCAGATCGTGCCGTGCCCGAAGTTCCTCACCGTCGAGGGCCGCCAGTTCAAGAACTCGAACTTCCTGGAACTGGGCAACGTCCCGTTCCACACGGACTTCGCCAAGTCCTGCAACACCGCGTTCGCCTCGCTGGCCCCGCAGCTGGGCCCTGACGGCCTGCTCAACGCCGGCACCGCGCTCGGCCTGGGCCAGACCTGGGACCTGGGCGTGCCCGCGTTCACCGGCCGGGTCTCCGCCGGCGGCAGCGCCACCGAGCTGGCCGCGGCCATCTTCGGCCAGGGCCAGACCATCGTCAGCCCGGTCGCCATGGCCGGCGTCGCCGCCGCGATCGCCCGCGGCCAGTGGAAGCAGCCGGTACTCCTGCTCGACCCGGTCCCCGCCAAGCCCGCCGCCGACGGCCCGGCCCTCAAGCCGACCACCGTCGACCCGCTGCGCGCCATGATGCGCGAGGTCGTCACCGCGGGCACCGCCACCGCCCTCAAGGACGCCCCCGGCGGCGCCGTCTTCGGCAAGACCGGCACGGCCGAGTACGACGACAACCCCGCGCACACCCACGCGTGGTTCATCGGCTGGCAGGGCGACATCGCCTTCGCCGTCTTCGTCGAGGACGGCGTCAAGCCCAGCGAAACCGCCGTCCCCGTGACCGCCGCCTTCCTCCGCAACCTCCGCTGACCCGCCGCCCCCTTCCAGATCGCGACGATCTTGCGCGAACAGTGGGTACGACACACTCGTACCGGGCAAAACGCCAACCGTTCGCGCAAGATCGTCGTGATCAGGGGGTCAGGGTCAGGGGAGCAGGCTTCGGCCAGGTGGGTCAGGTGGTCCGCGGGGAGGCGGGTGGCCAGCGGGCCTTCCGCGCGCAGGGTGATCGAGGCGCCGTCGGGGGCGTATATGCCGACTGTGCGCCGCTCAGCAGGTACGCCGTGCGCCGCCATCTCTCCAGGCGGTCCGCGACGTACTCATGGAACCCTTCGACGTCCTTCGCCATCCCGCCCCCTCGCTCCGCCCCTTGAACACGGGCCGGCGGGTGCGAGGTTGCTCGATATCAGGACGCGGTGACGGGAGCCTTGCGGCGCAGCCAGATCAGGCCGAGCACGGGCAGCACGAGCGGCAGGTAGCCGTAGCCCTCGCCGAAGCCGGACCAGACGGTGGCGTCCGGGAAGTCCTGCGGGGCGAGCACGCTGAGCGTGCCGACGGCGAGCACGCCGACCAGTTCGACGGTGAAGCAGGCCTGCGCCAGCCGGCGGCCGCCCGCGTCGCCGCGCACCAGGCCCACGGTGGCGACGATGTACAGCACCGCGGCCAGCGCGCTGAGCAGGTACGAGACCGGGGCCTCGCCGAACTTCATGATGATCTGCACGCTCGCGCGGCAGGTGGCGGCGACGGCGAACAGGCCGTACACGAAGACGAGGACCCGGCCGAGGCCGGTGTTGACCGGCTTAGGCACCGAACACCTGCCCGATGCGCAGCACGAGCACGGGCACGATGAGCGCGGCCACCCCGATGATCACGCTGCCGAAGCGGGTGGGCTCCATCTTGCCGACGATCCAGGCGCCCGCGGGCAGGAGCACCATCGTCAGGGCGTACCCGAGGAAGGTCGTGGTCTCCCGCGGCGAGTGACCACCGATCCAGCTCGCCACCGCCGCGCCGACCAGCAGCACCGCGGCGACGCTGACCACCACGGTGCCGATCAGCTGCAGGCGGTCCGGGGCTCGGTCGCGCGCCGCCGCCAGCAGGGCGAGGGCGGCCAGCAGCAGGGCGACGACGGTCGTCGCGGTGGAGAGCACAGCGGGCATGGGGGCCACATTAACCGCCGGGGCCGTTCCCGCCGCGCGCACCTCCGCCCCGGGTAGCCCACACCACCACCCGCGCCACCCTGGCCTGCCGCCGGACCGACCGACTAGTTGATCATGAGGTTGTGGCAGCGACACGCCGCCGAGCCCTGCCATAAGTTCATGATCAACGCGGAGGGAGGGGCGGGTCAGGCGGCGGTGCGTTTTTCGGCGGGGGTGCGGGGGGTGGGGACGCGGGGGGCGCGGGTGGGGCGCTTGGGGGGCAGCAGGGGGGCCAGGCCGGTGACCAGGGTGGAGA
>NZ_JAAOTI010000048.1:0-41471 GCF_011297315.1 Catellatospora chokoriensis | reverse complement strand
GAGGCGGTGGGGGTGGGCTGGGTGGGGGGTTTGCCGATGGTGGGCAGGCCGAGCATGACGCCGGCGGTGCGGGCCACGCGGCCCGCCTCGTAGGCGTCGCCGGCGCGGGTGCGCCGGTGCGAGACCAGCGCCCCGTCGCAGTTCAGGTGGTGCGGGGCGGCGTAGTCGACCACCGCGTGCACGATGTCGCCCGGCCGGACCAGCGGAACCTGCTCCGGGGACACCGCGAAGTGCACCAGCCGGCCGTCGCGGGCGCGGCCCGACATCCGCCCGGTGGCCTGGTCCTTGCGGCCCTCGCCGACCGCGACCAGCACCTCGACCTCGCGCCCGACCAGCTTCTTGTTCTCCGCCCAGGTGATCTCCTCCAGGGTGGCCACGAGCCGCTCGTAGCGCTCCTGCACCACCGCCTTGGGCACCTGGTCGTCCATGGTCGCCGCGGGCGTGCCGGGCCGGATCGAGTACTGGAACGTGAACGCGCTGGAGAACCGCGACTCGCGCACCACCCGCAGCGTCTGCTCGAAGTCCGCCTCGGTCTCGCCGGGGAAGCCCACGATGATGTCGGTCGTGATGGCCGCGTCCGGCATGGCCGCGCGCACCTTCTCGATGATCGACAGGTACCGGTCGGACCGGTACGAGCGCTTCATCGCCTTCAGCACCGCGTCGGACCCGGACTGCAGCGGCATGTGCAGCGAGTGGCAGACGTTGTCCGTCTCGGCCATCGCCTCGATCACGTCGTCGGTGAACGCCGCCGGGTGCGGGCTGGTGAACCGCACCCGCTCCAGCCCCTTGTCCCGCAGCTGCCCGGTGGCCCGCAGCAGCTTGCCGAACGCCAGCCGGTCGCCGAACTCGACGCCGTACGTGTTGACGTTCTGGCCGAGCAGGGTCACCTCCAGCACGCCCTCGGCGACCAGCGCCTCGACCTCGGCGAGCACGTCGCCGGGGCGGCGGTCCTTCTCCTTGCCGCGCAGGCTGGGCACGATGCAGAAGGTGCAGGTGTTGTTGCAGCCGACCGAGATCGACACCCAGCCGGAGTAGGTCGACTCGCGCCGGGTCGGCAGCGTCGACGGGAAGACCTCCAGCGACTCCAGCAGCTCGACCTGCGCCTGCTCGTTGTGGCGGGCCCGCTCCAGCAGCACCGGCAGCGAGCCGATGTTGTGGGTGCCGAACACCACGTCGACCCAGGGCGCCTTCTTGACGATCTCACCCTGGTCCTTCTGCGCGAGGCAGCCGCCGACGGCGATCTGCATGCCCGGGTGCTTGTCCTTGACCGGGCGCAGGTGGCCGAGGTTGCCGTAGAGGCGGTTGTCGGCGTTCTCGCGCACCGCGCAGGTGTTGAACACGACGACGTCCGGCGTGCGGCCGGGGTCCGCGGCGGGGTCGAGCCGCACGTATCCGGCACCGTCGAGCAGGCCCGAGATGCGCTCGGAGTCGTGCACGTTCATCTGGCACCCGTACGTGCGCACCTCGTAGGTGCGGGCGGGCGCGCTCTGGGTTTCAGGCTGACTGGTCATCTCAATCGACCAGGGTATCCGGTCGCGGGCACGGGTACGGAATCCGGGGAAGTTACCCGGCTGTGACCATCCAGCGCCGTTGCCGTCACCCCGGCGGCCCTAAGGTCGGTGGGACGACGATGTACGCACGCCGAAAGGACGGTGGCATGTCCCACGAACCGCTCATTGTGCTGGACGCGGTGAACAAGTGGTTCGGAGACCTGCACGTGCTCCGCGATGTGAGCCTCACGGTTGACCGCGGCGAGGTGGTCGTGGTGATCGGCCCGTCCGGCTCGGGCAAGTCGACGCTGTGCCGTGCCGTCAACCGGCTGGAGACGATCAACTCGGGCTCCATCCGCTTCGACGGGAAGGAGCTGCCCGCCGAGGGCCGCGCCCTGGCGAAGCTCCGCAGCGAGGTCGGCATGGTCTTCCAGTCGTTCAACCTCTTCGCCCACATGAGCATCCTCGACAACGTGATGCTCGGGCCGGTCAAGGTCCGCGGTGAGGCGAAGTCAGCGGCCCGTGAGCGTGCGCTCGCACTGCTCGACCGGGTGGGCATCGCCAGCCAGGCCGACAAGCTGCCGGTGCAGCTGTCCGGCGGCCAGCAGCAGCGGGCCGCGATCGCCCGCGCGCTGGCCATGCAGCCCAAGGCGATGCTGTTCGACGAGCCCACCAGCGCGCTGGACCCGGAGATGGTCGGCGAGGTGCTGGAGGTCATGACGTCGCTGGCCAAGGAGGGCATGACCATGATCGTGGTGACCCACGAGATGGGCTTCGCCCGCGCCGCGGCCGACCGGGTGGCCTTCATGGCCGACGGGCAGCTGGTCGAGCAGGCGCCGCCCGCCGAGTTCTTCGGCAACCCGAAGAGCGAGCGGGCGCGCGACTTCCTGTCCAAGGTCCTGCAGCACTGACAGACTCCGCCGCCTCACCAGGCGGCGGCATGGAACGCCTGACGTCGCTCACGCGGCGCGCGGGCCCATAGGGAGGGACACCAATGCGCATCAAGCGTCTTGCCGCCATCGCGGCCGTCGCCGTGCTCGCGTTCGGGGCCGCCGCCTGCGGCAGCGACAGCGACACGCCGAGCACCCCGTCCGGCGAGAGCCCGCTGGTCGCGAAGGCGAAGGCCGGCCAGCTCAAGTTCGGCGTCAAGGCCGACCAGCCGGGCCTCGGCCTGCAGGCCGGCAGCGCGTACGAGGGCTTCGACATCGAGATCGCGAAGATCATCGCGAAGGGCCTGGGCGGCGACGCCGCCAAGAACACCTACGTGACCACCGTGTCGGCCAACCGTGAGCCCTTCATCCAGACGGGCCAGGTGGACATCGTCGTGGCGACGTACACCATCAACGACGACCGCAAGAAGAAGGTCAACTTCGCCGGTCCGTACTTCACCGCCGGCCAGGACCTGCTGGTCCCGACCGCCTCCACGATCACCGGCCCCGAGGGCCTGGACGGCAAGAAGGTCTGCTCGGTCACCGGCTCGACCCCGGCCAAGCGGATCAAGGAGAAGTACCCGAAGGTGCAGCTGCAGGAGTTCGACGCCTACTCCAAGTGCATCGAGGCGCTGAACACCGGCACCGTCGACGCGGTGACCACCGACGACATCATCCTCGCCGGCTACGCGGCGCAGTCGCAGTACGCGGGCAAGTTCAAGCTGGTCGGCAAGCCGTTCTCCAGCGAGCCCTACGGCATCGGCCTGAAGCTCGAGGACAAGGCCGGCTGCACCAAGATCAACGAGATCCTGAAGGCGTCGGTCACCAGCGGTGAGTACAAGGCGGCCTGGGACGCCACGCTCGGCAAGAGCGGCACCCCGGCGCCGACCCTGGACGTCTCCAAGCTGACCAACTGCCCCGCCTGATTTACCCCCGGGTGGGACGGGCACACGCCCGTCCCACCCGTTTCATGAAGTCCGAACTTTCTGGAGGAGCGGGATGGACGTCTTCCTCGATCCGGCGAACCGGCAGGCGTACCTCGACGGCTTCTTGACGATCCTGAAGCTGACCGGCGCGTCCGCGCTGCTGGCGCTCGTGCTCGGCATGCTGCTGGCGGCCTGCCGGGTGTCGCCGGTGCCGGTGCTGCGCGCGCTCGGCGCGGGCTGGGTGCACCTGTTCCGCAACACCCCGCTGACGCTGGTCATCCTGTTCTGCTTCTTCGGCCTCTACAGCGCGGTGGGCGTGGAGTTCTCCGAGGACATCCACGTCAACAACTACTGGCTGGCGGTGACCGGCCTGTCGGCGTACACGGCCGCGTTCGTCTGCGAGGCGATCCGCTCCGGCATCAACACCGTGCCGGTCGGGCAGGCCGAGGCCGCCCGCGCGCTGGGCCTGTCGTTCAGCCAGAACCTGCGCCTGATCATCCTGCCGCAGGCCATGCGCTCTGTCGTCGCGCCGCTGGGCAGCATCCTGATCGCGCTCACCAAGAACGCCACCATCGCCGGGGTCATCGGCGTCGCCGAGGCGTCCAGCGCGATGAAGGCGCTCATCGAGAGCAACGGCGACCAGACCATCGCGATCTTCGCGGTGTTCGCGCTGACCTTCGTGGCCCTACTGGTGCCGGTCGGCTACGCCTTCAGCGCCCTGGCCAACCGCCTGGTGGTGCGCCGATGAGCCGCACCCCGTCCCGCCACGACGTTCTCCAGGAGGCGTGATGAGCGCGAGCGTGCTCTACGACCACCCCGGCCCCCGCGCCCGGATGCGCAACCGCGTGCTCAGTGTCGTGTTCGGCCTGCTGCTGGTCGCCGGGCTGTACGGGATCTACCGCGCGTTCGACAGCACCCAGCAGTGGACCTGGGAGAAGTGGCAGCCGTTCTTCGAGACGGTCACCGTCAACGGCCAGACCGCCAACTTCTGGACCGACTACGCCCTGCCCGGCCTGCTCGCCACCCTGGAGGCCGCGGCCACCGCGATGCTGCTGGCGCTGGCCTTCGGCCTGGTGTTCAGCGTCGCGCGGCTGTCGGAGCACCGCTGGATCCGGGTGCCCGCGGGCGTGGTGGTGGAGTTCTTCCGCGCCGTGCCCGTCCTGCTGATGATCTTCTTTCTGTCGTTCGGCGGGTTCTGGGTCTTCGGCACGCTGATCCCGCCGTTCTGGTCGGTCGTCATCGGTCTGACCCTCTACAACGGGTCCGTGCTTGCCGAGGCGTTCCGGGCCGGCATCCGGGCCGTGCCCAGGGGGCAGTCGGAGGCGGCGTACAGCCTCGGCCTGACCAAGGGCCAGGTCATGCGCATGATCCTGATCCCGCAGGCGGCCCGCAGCATGCTGCCGGTGATCGTCAGCCAGCTCGTCGTCGTGCTCAAGGACACCGCGCTGGGCTACATCGTCTCCTACCCCGAGCTGATGCTCGAGGGCAGCAAGGGCTACGCCGTGTTCACCAACGCGGTGCCGACCTTCATGGTCCTCGCGCTGATCTACATCGTGATCAACGGCCTGCTGACGCTGGTCGCGCACCTGCTGGAGCGCCGCGCCAACCGCCTCGGCGTCACCAACCCCGCCACCAAGGCGGCCACGGCCGCGACGGCGGCCACCGGCCTGGGCGGCGGAGGCGGCGGCAGCGGAGCCTGACCGCCCCCTCCCGCCCCTCCCGCACCACCTCCAGCACCGACAAGATCGCTGTCTAGTGTCAGAACCTGAGGCCAGACCTGAGGTTTTGACACGAGACAGCGATCTTTGCTTCCGCCGGAACCAGCGGCGGCTCGGTCAGCGGGCGATCTCGGTGGTGCGGGACTCGCGGACGACGGTGATACGGATCTGGCCGGGGTAGGTCAGCTCCTCCTCGATCTGCTTGGCGACGTCGCGGGCGAGCACGGCCGCGCCGATCTCGTCGACCTCCTCGGGGCGGACCATGACCCGGATCTCCCGGCCGGCCTGCATCGCGAAGACCTTGTCGACGCCGCTCTTGGCCCCGGCGATCTCCTCGATGCGCTCCAGCCGCTTGACGTACGCCTCCAGCGACTCCCGCCGGGCCCCCGGCCGCCCGCCCGAGCAGGCGTCCGACGCCTGGGTCAGCACGGCCTCGATGGTCTGCGGCTGCACCTCGTTGTGGTGCGCCTCGATCGCGTGCACCACCTCGTCGCTCTCCCCGAAGCGCCGCGCCACGTCCGCGCCGATCAGCGCGTGCGAGCCCTCCACCTCGTGGGTGAGCGCCTTGCCGATGTCGTGCAGGAACGCCGACCGCTTGATCAGCTCCGGGTCCAGCTTCAGCTCCGAGGCCATGATCCCGGCGATGTGCGCCGTCTCGACCAGGTGCTTGAGCACGTTCTGCCCGTACGACGTGCGGTAGCGCAGCCGCCCCAGCAGGGTGACCAGCTCCGGGTGGATGTCGGTGATGCCGACCTCGACCAGCGCGTCCTCCGCAGCGCGCTGGCACATCCGCTCGACCTCGAACCGGGCGACGTCGTACACCTCCTCGATGCGGTGCGGATGGATCCGCCCGTCGAGGACCAGCTTCTCCAGGGTGAGCCGGCCGACCTCCCGGCGCACCGGGTCGAAGCAGGACAGCAGCACTGCCTCGGGGGTGTCGTCGATGATCAGGTTGACCCCGGTGACCGTCTCGAAGGCCCGGATGTTGCGGCCCTCCCGGCCGATGATCCGGCCCTTCATCTCGTCGCTGGGCAGGTGCAGCACGCTGACCACGCTCTCGGCGGTCTGCTCGCTGGCCACCCGCTGGATCGCGTCGACCACGATGTGCCGGGCCCGGGACTCCCCGGTGGACCGGGCGTCGGCCTCGATGTCGCGCACCAGCAGCGCGGCCTCGCGCTTGGCCTGGTTCTCGATCGTCTCCACCAGCTCGCTCTTGGCCGCGTCGGCGGTCAGCCCCGCGACCCGCTCCAGCTCCTTGCGCCGCTGCTCCTGCGCCTGGGCCAGCTCCTGCTCCTTGCCCTGCAGGCCCAGCTCCCACTTGGCCAGCTCGGCCTCGGCGGCGGCGATGCGGCGGTCGCGCTCGGCCAGCCGCTCGGCCTCCTCGACGTTCTGGCGCTCCCGCTCGGCCAGCCGCTCGGCCTCGGCGGCGTGCAGCCGCTCCCGCTCGTCCAGGCGCTGCAGGCGGCGCTCGGCCTCGGCGGCCTGGTCCTTGGCGGTGGAGGTGAGCATCGCGATCTCGCGCTCGCCGGTGCGCCGCGCGGTCGACCGGACCTGCTCGGCGTCCTCCTCGGCCTGGCGGTGCGCCCGCTGCAGCACGGTGTCGGCCTCGGCGTGGGCCGCGTCCAGCACCCGCTGCGCCTCGGCGCGCGACGTGGCCACCTCGGCCTTCGCGGCGGCGTTCTCGGCGCGTACGGCGGTGGCCTCGGCGCGGGCGGCGGCCACGGACCGGCGCTCGGCCTCCAGGGCGGTCTGCGCGTCGGAGACGGAGTTCTGCAGCTCGACCAGGGTCTGGCGCTGGCGCTCGCGCTCTGCCACGGCTTCCGGGTCGTCCACGATCACGCTCAGCGGCTGACCGGTCGGGGCGGTGGGAGCGGCCAGCCGGCGCACCAGGCGCACGCCGACCGCCAGCATCCCCGCCACCATCAGCGCGAGGAGGACGATCGCCGCCAGCAGCAGCCCTTCCATCGTGGTCATGCCACTCGCCCGTCGTACTCGGTCATGGCCCGCCTCCTGACGTTCCGAACCGCCGACACGGTGGTGCCGGCGCGGAGGCAACCCGACCAGGTGTGCGGACCCGCCACACGACGCGCACGGCACGGCCCGGCGGCACCCGCCACAACGGCGGGCGCGACCGGCGCGCCAGAGCCCGCGAACCGCTACAACGGCCCTGAGCTGCGACTACATGTAGGCAGCCGCAGGGGTACGGCGGCTGCACGTGTCCTCACCAGGAAAAACTGTTGTCGTACTGTTACACGTTCTATGTTGTGTGGTTTAACACGAACTGGTCGGTGATACCTCTCCTGCGAGGCTAGGTTGCCGATGGCGGTCCGGTCAAGAACTCATGATCGGACACCAAGACGGACGCATCGCCCATTGTGTCCGGTTGTCAGGCAGGCGGTCGATGCCGAACCGTGACCTGACCGGCGAACCGACGCCCCACCCGGCGTGTCGCGAACCCGACCGACGGCCGAGAAATTCACTGCTCCGGCGTGTCGAACAGATCGGGGTCGAGCAGCTCCGCCAGCTCCGCGTCCTCGGCGCTGCGCGCGGCCAGGGCGTCCTTCACGGCACGCACCGCCACCCCGCCCGGGTAGCCCTTGCGCGCCAGCGCGCCCACCACGCGGCGGAACACCGCGTCCGGCTCGCCCCGCGTCGTGCGCAGCTTGCGCACCGCCAGCTCGTACGCCGTCTGCGCCTGGGTCTCGTCGTCCAGCTCGGCCAGCGCCTCGGTGACGACCTCCTGGTCGACACCCCGCCGCCGCAGCTCCTGGCCCAGCGCCCGGGACGCCAGCCCCTTGCCGTGGTGCCGGCTGGACACCCAGGCCCGGGCGAACGCCGCATCATCGATCATGCCGACCTCGTCGTAGCGGTCGAGCACCGCCTCGGCGACCTCGTCGGCCACGTCCTTGGCCCGCATCGCCGCGGCCAGCTCCGCCCGGGTGCGCGGCCGCACCGCGAGCTGGCGCAGACAGATCTCCCGCGCCACCTCGTGCGGATCCCGCTGGGCCTGCCGCTTCGCGGCCCGCTCGGCCCGGGGCGAGGCGTCGTCGGCCGGGCCGTCACCCTCGGGCGAGGCCGAGCCGTCGTCGCCGGGGCGCGCGGGCCGGGCCGGGGCGGGCGGTTTCGCGTCCCATCCCCGGCCGGTGCGCGCACCGCGGCGTCGTCCCACCATGGGTCCGTCGGCTCCTCAGGCGTCGATCAGAAGTCGACCGGCGGCAGCGCCGGGCCGCCCGCGGCGTCCGACACGCTCGACTGGCCGACGCCCAGCTTCTCCAGGATCTTCTTCTCGATCTCGGCGGCGACGTCCGGGTTCTCCTTGAGGAACTCGCGCGCCTTCTCCTTGCCCTGGCCCAGCTGGTCGCCCTCGTACGTGTACCAGGCGCCGGCCTTGCGGATGATGTTCTGCTCGACGCCGACGTCGATCAGCGAACCCTCACGCGAGATGCCCTTGCCGTACATGATGTCGAACTCAGCCTGCTTGAACGGCGAGGCGACCTTGTTCTTGACCACCTTGACGCGGGTGCGGTTACCCACGACCTCGGTGCCGTCCTTCAGGCTCTCGATGCGGCGGATGTCCAGGCGCACCGAGGCGTAGAACTTCAGCGCCTTGCCACCGGTGGTGGTCTCCGGGCTGCCGAACATGACGCCGATCTTCTCGCGCAGCTGGTTGATGAAGATCGCGGTGGTGTTGGAGCTGTGCAGGCCACCGGTCATCTTGCGCAGCGCCTGGCTCATGAGGCGGGCCTGCAGACCGACGTGGCTGTCACCCATCTCACCCTCGATCTCGGCGCGGGGCACCAGCGCCGCCACCGAGTCGATCACGATGAGGTCCAGCGCGCCGGAGCGCACCAGCATGTCCGCGATCTCCAGCGCCTGCTCACCGGTGTCGGGCTGCGAGACCAGCAGGGCGTCGGTGTCGACGCCGAGGTTCTTCGCGTACTCAGGGTCGAGCGCGTGCTCGGCGTCGATGATCGCCGCGATGCCGCCGTTGCGCTGCACGTTCGCGATCGCGTGCAGGGCCAGCGAGGTCTTGCCGCTGGACTCCGGGCCGTAGATCTCGACGATGCGCCCGCGCGGCAGGCCGCCGATGCCCAGCGCCACGTCCAGGGCGATGGAGCCGGTGGGGATGATCGCCATCTGCACCTGCGGCCGCTCGCCGAGGCGCATCACCGAGCCCTTGCCGAACTGCTTGTCGATCTGGGCGAGCGCCAGGTCGAGAGCCTTGCTCTTATCGGGGTTAGCCGCCATCTTCGTCGCCACCTCTTTTAGGGCACTGTCAGTCGCCGACTTCGCAGCCTTCTTCGTCACGCCGACACGCTAGGCGCTGGGTCCGACAAAGGCGATACGGGCACGCCGGGCCTGTGGACAACCACGGCATGCACAAAGCACTGGTTGTGGACGATAGCCGAACACGTGTACGAGCGCCATCCTGCCACGCCGTAGGTGTGCTCGCACACGCAAACCCGTCAGCGCAGGCGGCCGGGCACCCGTTCGGCGTACTGGTCGCACACGGCACGCCAGATGACGTGCACCTCCTCGCCGTCGGCCAGGGCGGTGTCGATCGTCCGCCCGCCCAGCTGCGGCAGCACCTGGTCGGCGGCGACGCTGGCGGCGTAGGCGGGGCCGAAGACCTCGGTCAGCCGCTCGTAGAAGTCGGTCCGTCGCATCGGGCTAGTCTGCCACCTTCACCGCGGCGAGCGTGGACGGCCGCAGCGCCAGCGCGATCAGCGGGATCGTGGTCAGCGCGGCGAGCAGGGCCAGCACGGCATACCCGGACAGCTCGACGACGATCCCCGACAGCACCCCGGCGCTCGCCCCGGACAGGCCGGTGACCAGGTCGGACAGGCCCTGCGCGCGGGCCTTGACCGCGGCCGGCAGCGATTCGGTGAACAGCGTCGACCCGGCGACCATGGTGCCCGACCAGCCCAGCCCCAGCATCAGCAGCGCGGCGGTCAGCAGCGCCGTGTCGTGACCGGCGGCGGCGGCGACCGCGCACGCGGCGATCAGCAGCGCGACCCCGCCCAGGATCACCGGCACCCGGCCCGCCCGGTCGGTGAGCCACCCCACCACCGGCGACAGCCCGTACATCCCGGCCACGTGCACGCTCAGCACGAACCCGACGATGCGCAGCGTGTCCGGGGCGCTGTGGGTCTCCCCGATGTGCACCGGCGTCATCGCCATCACCGCGACCATGACCAGGTGGCCCAGTGCCATCGCGGCCATGCCGAGCCGGGCGGCGGGCGAGGCCAGCACCGCCCGCGCCGCCGAGCCCAGCGTCTGCCGCTGCGCCCCGTCGGCCACGGCGGCGGGCGCGGGGTCCGTGGCCGCCAGGGTCTGGGCCGGCAGAGCCTGCGCCGTCAGCAGCGGGTCGGGGCGCAGGAACACGGTGAGCAGCAGCGCGCTGAGCAGGAACGACGCCGCCGCGAAGGCGAACGGGCCGGCCAGCTCGGGGATGCCGAACCGCGACAGCGTCCCGCCCAGCGGGGAGGCCAGGTTCGGGCCGATCACCGCGCCGAGCGTGGTGGACCACACCACCAGCGACAGCTGGCGACCGCGGCGGTGCGGCTCGGCCAGGTCGGTCGCGGCGTACCGGGACTGCAGCTTGGCGGTGCTGCCCGCGCCGAACAGGAAGAAGCCGACGAACAGCAGCGGGATCGAGTCGAGCAGCGCCGAGGCCAGCACCGCCACCCCGCCCACCGCGCCGGTGAGGTAGCACAGGGCCAGGCCGGGCCGTCTGCCGTACCGGCTCATCAGCGCCGCGGCGGGCACGGCCAGCACGCCGCCGCCGACCACCGCCGCGCTCTGCGCCGCCCCGGACAGGGCGGTGCCCGCCATCGCCCGGGTGAGCAGTGCGCCGACCGAGATGCCCATGGCCACGCCCAGGCCGCTGACGACCTCGACGACCATGAGTAGGCGGACGGTTCTGACCTGCACCGCGCTGCGCACGGCGACAGCGGACGTCATGAGGGGGCTCCCGGGGGCGTAAGGGGTGTGGGCGCTTCCCCTACCTTGCCTGATCCCCCGGCCCCGCGTCGCCCCGGGTTCCGGCGAAGATCGCCGTCCGGTGCCGAAATCTCAGGTCAAGCCGCAGATCTCGACACGAAACAGCGGTCTCCCCCCAGCAGCCGCCCGGCTACCGCAGGTCCTCGGGGAGCAGGTCCATCAGGAGCCCGTCGTGCCAGGAGCCGTCGGGGCCGAGCTCGTAGCGGCGCATCACGCCCACCGGCTGGAAGCCGACCTTGGCGTAGCAGGCGATGGCCGCGGTGTTGTCCGCGGCGGGATCGATGACGAGCCGGTGGTGGCCCAGCTCGTGGATCAGGTGCCGGGACAGCGTGCGTACGGCGTCCGAGCCCAGGCCGCGGCCGTGCACCACGGGGTCGAGGTACAGGTCCATGCCCGCGTGGCGGTACATGGCGTCGGTCTCCTCGTGCCACTGGATGGCACCGACGACCCGGCCCTCGTGCTCGATGACGAGCAGTTCGAGATCGGGATCGGCCAGGTCGTCCTTGATCTCCGCGACGAGGTCGTCGCCCTGCCACCGGACGCGGACCTCCGGCGTGGCCCGGATCGCGGCGAGGCCGTCCACGTCCTCCGGGCCGGCCGGCCGCAGCGTGACCCGATCGCCCTGCAACGTCGTCATGCCGTCACCGTACGGCGCGCTCCGCCTCCCGGCCCGCGGATTACCCATGATCGACTATGGACGCGACTGGGTACGCTCGGCCGCATGCAGATGACATGCCCGAAATGCCATGGACAGATGCGGCAGTACGAGCGCAACGGCGTCACCGTCGACCAGTGCACCGAGTGCCGCGGCATCTTCCTCGACCGCGGTGAGCTGGAGCGGCTGACCGCGGCCGAGAACGCCTGGCACGGCAACCAGCAGCATGCGGCCCCGCCGCCCCCGCAGCAGCAGCACGGCTACTCCGACCCGTCGTACCCCCGGCACGACCAGCACCGTTACGACGACCACGGCCACCACAAGAAGCACAAGAAGCACAACGAGTCCTTCTTCGAGGACCTCTTCGGCTGACCGACCCCGCGAGCGGGCCGCGACCTCGGCCCGCTCGCCCGCGCACCCACCGGATTTACATAGACGCTGGCCTATTACATCGATTATTAGTAGATCGAACTCGATGTGATAGGCCAGCGTCTATCGCCAGACGGAGTCGCGCTCAGCGCAGCACCGCCACCGCGGCCGGGTGCACGGCGGCGGCCACGGCCTCGGCCAGCGGCTCGACCTCCTCGGCCCGCAGGCTCGCGATGGTGATCCTGATCCCCGGCCCGGTCGCGGTGCGGTAGACGTGCCCGGGCACCACCGCATACCCGGCGTCGCGCAGCGAAGTCACCGCGCCGGTCTCATCAGCCACCGGCACCCACACGTTGATCCCGGTGCGCCCGCTCGCGGCGACTCCCCGCCGCCGCAACGCGTCGACCAAGCCGTCCCGGCGCGCGTCGTACACCCGCCCGGCCTCGGCCACCGCCCGCTCCGCCGCCGGGTCCTGCCACAGCTCCAGCAGGGTGCGCTGGAGCAGCCCGGAGACCCAGCCCGGCCCGAGCCGCAGCCGCCCCGCGACCCGCGACACCGTCTCCGGGTCCCCCGCGATCACCGCGCAGCGCAGGTCAGGCCCGTACGGCTTGCTGGCGCTGCGGACGAACGCCCAGTGCGCCCCGCCCGCGACCGGGTGCGACGGGACCGCCGCCAGCTCACCGGCGTGGTCGTCCTCGACCACGAACACGTCGCGCAGCAGCGGCCGCAGCTCCCGAGCCCGCGCCGCGCTCACCGCCGCGCCGGTCGGGTTCTGCGCCCGGGTCGTGATCACCGCGGCGCGCGCGCCGGCGGCGACCGCGGCTCGCACCCCGTCCGGCACCGGCCCCTGGTCGTCGACCGGCATGGAGACCGGCACCAGGCCCAGCGCCGCGATCAGGTTCAGCAGCGCGCCCCAGCCCGGATCCTCGACCGCCACCCGGTCACCGGCCCGCAACCGGGCGCCGAGCAGCCGGTCGATGCCGTCCAGGGCGCCACTGACCACGGTGTACGCCGCACCGTCCGGCAGCACGGGCAGCCGGGTGCGGGCGTGGTCGAGCAGTTCGGGCAGCGGCCCGGCATCGGCGTAGCGCAGCGGGGCCGCGCCTCCGGCGATCGCGTCGGCCACGCGGTGCAGCACCGGGGCGAGGTCGGGCAGCAGCGCCGGGGCCGGCTCGCCGTCGGTCAGGTCGCGCACGCCCGCGGGCAGCGGCACGGCGCGGGCGGTCCCGGCGGTCGCGATCGGCGTCACCGGGCGCACCCGGGTGCCGTGGCGGCCCGCGGTCACCACGATCCCCCGGTCACGCAACCGCTGGTAGGCGGCCGCGACGGTGGCCGGGCTGACGGACAGCTCCTCGGCCAGCGCCCGCACGCTGGGCAGCGCGTCCCCGGGGGCGAGCGCGCCGCGGCGCACGCCCTCCTCCACGCAGGACGCGATAGTCGTTGCCGTGCTCCCGGTGATCGGATATCGTACTGACACAAAGCAAAGTATGTACTAGTACATTATTCGAGTCAAGGAGGCGGGCGTGACCACGTACCCGCAGACCTCGCGCACCACCGCACTGCGGATGCGCGAGCGCATGTCCTACGAGCGCAGCGCCGCGCACGCGATCCTCGACGAAGCCTGGCACTGCACCCTCTCCTTCGTGCTCGACGGCGAGCCCCGCGCCCTGCCCACCCTGCACGTACGCGTCGGCGACACGCTCTACCTGCACGGCTCCAGCGGCGGCCGGATGGGCCTGGAAGCCCGCGCCGGGCTGCGCGTCGCCGCCTGCGTGACCCACCTGGACGGCCTGGTGCTGGCCCGCTCCCAGTTCCACCACAGCGCCAACTACCGCTCGGTCATCGCCCACGGCACCGCCACCCTGGTGACCGACGAGCAGGAGAAGCTGCGCGTCTTCACCGCGCTGGCCGAGAAGATCGGCGAGGGCCACGCCGCCCGCACGCGCCCGCCGTCGGCCAAGGAGCTGGCCCAGACCGCACTGCTGGCCCTGCCGCTGGACGAGGTCTCCGTGCGCGCCCGCACCGGCACCGCCGGCGACGACGAGGAGGACCTGGCCCTGCCGTACTGGGCGGGCGTGCTGCCGCTCAAGGTCACCGCCGGCCCGGCCGAACCCGCCCCCGGCGTCACCGTGCCCACCCCCGCCTACCTGCGCGCCGACCGCGGCCCGTGGCACGAGCCCGTGGTGCTGCGCGGCTCCGTGGTGACCCTGGAGCCGCTCGACATGTCCCACGTCGACGGCCTCTACGCCGCCGCGGGCAACGACGAGGAGGTCTGGCGCTGGCTGTACAAGCCCGCCCCGCGCAGCCGCGAGGAGATGGCCGCCGTCGTCTCCGACGCGCTGGCCGGACACGCGCGCGGCGGGCGCGTCCCGTGGGTGCAGCTGTCCACCGCCACCGGCGAGGTCCTCGGCACCACCTCGTACTACGCCATCGACACGGAGCAGCGGCAGCTCGGCATCGGCCACACCTTCCTGGGCCGCAAGGCCTGGCGCACCGGCGTCAACACCGAGTCCAAGCTGCTCCTGCTGGAGCGCGCCTTCGACGTCCTCGGGGCCGAACGCGTCGAGTGGCACACCCACCACCACAACCAGCGCTCCCAGGCCGCCATCGCCCGCCTCGGCGCCGTCCGCGAAGGCGTCATGCGCCACCACCGCATGCACCACGACGGCCAGTGGCGCGACACCGTCACCTTCTCCATGCTCGCCGCCGAGTGGCCCGCCGCCCGCACCCGCCTGACCGAAAGGAAGGGCACCTTCTAATCGCCATCCGTAGAGGAAGGGCACCTTCTTAACTCATCACCGGCCCTGAGCTGCGGCGACGGATCGAGCGGGCGAACCGTTCCGACATCACGCCGTCTCCGCGGCTCAAGGTCGATGCCCGGCGGCAGCTCGGGCGCGGGGCACGGCGCGGGTGACGCAGGGCACGTCCGAGGATGACCTATCGGCCGAGGTCGCGTCTCGGTCACCCGAGAGAAGATGTAAGGCATGCTCGGCGTTACGGACCTGTACACCTACGTGCTCGGCACGATCGCGATCGTGCTGCTGCCCGGCCCGAACTCGCTGTACGTGCTGGCCGTCGCGGCCCGGCGCGGGGTGCGTCAGGGCTACCGCGGCGCGATGGGCGTCTTCTGCGGCGACGGCGTGCTCATGCTGGTGTCCGCGGCGGGCATGGCGTCCCTGCTGCGCGCCGTGCCCGCCCTGTTCATGGTCGTCAAGTACGCCGGCGCCGCCTACCTGGGCTTCGTCGGGATCAAGATGCTGGTCGGCGCGATCCGCGGCTGGCGGGACCGGTCGGCGGGCAGGGTCGCGGCGAGCACGCCCGAGCCCGAGCCCAAGGCGGAGAACGCGTTCCGGCGGGCGTTCACGATCAGCCTGATGAACCCGAAGGCGATCCTGTTCTTCGTCTCGTTCTTCATCCAGTTCGTCGACCCGGGATACGCGTACCCGGCGCTGTCGTTCCTGCTGCTGGCGATCATCGTGCAGATCTGCAGCGCGCTCTACCTCAGCGTGCTGATCTTCAGCGGCAACCGGCTGGCCGCCGCGTTCCGCACCCGCCGCCGGCTGGCCGCGGCCGGCACCAGCGCCATCGGCGCGCTGTTCGTCGGCTTCGGCGTCAAGCTCGCCACCTCATCGCTGAGCTGACCCACCACACCGTCGCACCGCACCCGCGCCGCCCCCGGCAACCCGCGACCCGCGACCCGCGACCCGCGACCCGCGACCCGTCAAACGAGCACACGCACGGGTGCGACTGGGCACGTACACACAAATAGACGTTGGCCTATCTGGATGACAATTCGTCGATCGAACTCATCCAGATAGGCCAACGCCTATGACAAGACGGGGCCCGCCGGCCATAAAAAACGGCGGTCGGCGCGGGGCCGGTCGCACGTCGGCGGGTCAGGCGGGGCTCAGGCGACAGCAGGCTCCGGGATCAGCAGGTCGTGGCGACCGAGGTCGCGGATGATGTCGTTGACCACCCACACGTCGACGTGCGCGGGGCGGGCGTGCGTGTGCGGGTGCCGGGCATCGCGGTTGCGCACCACGAAGTAGTGCACGGCTGCGCGCACGCGGGCCCGGTCGACGGCGCTGGCGCGCACCGTGTCGCGGATCAGCTGGCGCAGGTGCGCGGCGATGCGCTCGGCCAGGGCCAGTTCGTGGCCGGAGTGCTGGGACTGGCCTGCCTGCAGCCGGGCGAGGTGCCCGTCGAGCTGGCGCAGCAGGACGTCCGATTCGTGGCGGCTGTTCTTCCTGTCGACGGCCGGTGTGGTCTGTCGTTCGGTCATGCTCACCCTCCGCACACCGTGTTCGATGGACTACTCATCGTGAGCAAGACGGTACGTGATTCGGGCGCATCCGGGCAAGACTCCCAACGAAACCGTCTCATCCACTGGGCCTACCCCTGCGGGGAGTGTGGCTAACGCCTCACCTGCGGCATCACCCGTTGGAGACCGGGCACGGGCATCGGGCGATTGTCGGTGGCGGGGGGCAGGATGGTCGGTGATGAATACGCCCGCCGCCCCGTTCGGCCCTGCCACGCAGGCCTGGTTCGACGCGGCCTTCGCCGCGCCCACCCCGGCCCAGGCGGGTGCCTGGAAGGCCGTCAGCGCGGGTGACCACGCCCTGGTGGTGGCCCCGACGGGCTCGGGCAAGACGCTGGCGGCGTTCCTGTGGGCGCTGGACCGGCTGGCCCACGAGCCGCTGCCCGAGGACCCGACCCGCCGCTGCCGCGTGCTCTACGTCAGCCCGCTCAAGGCCCTGGCCGTCGACGTCGAGCGCAACCTGCGCACCCCGCTGACCGGCATCCGCCACGCGGCGGCCCGGCTCGGGCTGAAAGAACCGGACATCACGGTCGGCATGCGTACTGGCGACACCCCCGCGGACGAACGCCGCACCTTCAACAGACGCCCGCCCGACATCCTGATCACCACGCCGGAGTCGCTGTTCCTGCTGCTCACCTCCCAGGCACGGGAGTCGCTGCGCGGCGTGGAGACGGTGATCGTCGACGAGGTGCACGCGGTCACCGGCACCAAGCGCGGCGCCCACCTGGCGCTGTCGCTGGAGCGGCTGGACGCGCTGCTGGCCCAGCCCGCGCAGCGGATCGGCCTGTCCGCGACGGTCGAGCCGGTCGAGGCGGCGGCGCAGTTCCTGGGCGGGGCCGCGCCGGTGCACGTGGTGCAGCCGAAGTCCGCCAAGACCATCGAGGTCAGCGTCGAGGTGCCGGTCGAGGACATGACCGCGCTCGACGAGGGCCGCCCCGACGACGAAGGCCCACGCCGGGCGTCCATCTGGCCCGCGGTCGAGGAGCGGGTGTTCGAGCTGATCGGCCAGCACCGCAGCACCATCGTCTTCACGAACTCCCGCCGCGGGGCCGAGCGCCTCTGTGCCCGGCTCAACGAGCTGGCGGCCGAGCACCTGGTCACGGCCGTGCCGCCACCCGCGCAGATCATGGCCCAGTCCGGCGCGGGGTACGGCGCACCGCCGCAGATCGCCCGCGCGCACCACGGCTCGGTCTCCAAGGAGGAGCGCAAGCAGATCGAGGAGGAGCTGAAGTCCGGGCGGCTGCCCGCCGTCGTGGCCACGTCCAGCCTCGAACTCGGCATCGACATGGGCGCGGTCGACCTCGTCGTGCAGGTCGGCGCGCCGCCCAGCGTGGCCGCCGGGCTGCAGCGGGTGGGCCGGGCCGGGCACCAGGTCGGCGCGGTCTCGCGGGGCGTGGTGTTCCCGACGCACCGCGGCGACCTGCTCTCCTGCGCCGTGGTCGCGGGGCGGATGACCGCGGGCCGGCTGGAGCCGCTGGCCTACCCGCACAGCCCGCTCGACGTGCTGGCACAGCACATCGTGGCGATGACGGCCCTGGACGAGTGGACCGTCGCCGAGCTGGCCGCGCTGGTGCGCCGGGCCGCGCCGTTCGCCGCGCTGCCCGAGTCGGCGCTGCACGCGGTGCTGGACATGCTGGCCGGGCGCTACCCGTCGACGGCCTTCGCCGAGCTGCGCCCGCGCATCGTCTGGGACCGCGCCGCCGACCGGCTCACCGGCCGCCCCGGCAACCAGCGCCTCGCCGTCACGTCCGGCGGCACCATCCCCGACCGCGGCCTGTTCGGCGTCTTCCTGGCCGGTTCGGAGAAGGCGTCGCGGGTCGGCGAGCTGGACGAGGAGATGGTGTACGAGTCCCGCGTCGGCGACGTCTTCGCGCTGGGCACCAGCTCCTGGCGCATCGAGGACATCACGCCCGACCGGGTGCTGGTCTCCCCCGCCCCGGGCCAGCCCGCGCGGCTGCCGTTCTGGAAGGGCGACCAGGCCGGGCGACCCGTCGCCCTCGGCAAGGCGCTCGGGGCGTTCCTGCGCAACCCAACCGGGATGGACAGCCTCGACCCGTCCGCGGTGGGCAACCTGACGGCATACCTGGAGGAGCAGCGCGCGGCGACCCGGCACCTGCCCGACGACCGGACCGTGCTGGTCGAGCGCTTCCGGGACGAGCTGGGCGACTGGCGCATCGTGCTGCACAACGTGCTCGGCGCACCGGTCAACGCGCCGTGGGCATTGGCCATCGGTCAGCGGCTGCGCGAGCGCTACGGCGTGGACGCGCAGGTGCACGCGGCCGACGACGGCATCGTGATCCGGCTGCCGGAGACCGCGGAGGAGCCGCCGGGCGCGGACCTGTTCGCGTTCGACGCCGACGAGATCGAGCCGCTGGTCGCCGAGACGGTCGGCGGTTCGGCCCTGTTCGCGTCCCGGTTCCGCGAATGCGCGGCCCGCTCGCTGCTGCTGCCCCGGCGCGACCCGGGCCGGCGCCAGCCGCTGTGGCAGCAGCGCCAGCGCGCCGCTCAGCTGCTCGACGTGGCCCGGGAGTACCCGGACTTCCCGGTGACCCTGGAGGCCGCCCGGGAGTGCCTGCGCGACGTGTTCGACCTGCCGTCGCTGGCGACGATGATGCGCGACATCGCCTCGCGGAAGATCCGCATGGTCGAGGTGTCCACCCCGCAGCCGTCCCCGTTCGCCCGCTCGCTGCTGTTCGGCTACGTCGGCGCGTTCCTGTACGGCGAGGACGCGCCGCTGGCCGAGCGCCGGGCGGCCGCACTGGCCCTGGACCCGACGCTGCTCGGCGAGCTGCTGGGCCGGGTGGAGCTGCGCGAGCTGCTCGACCCGGCGGTCATCGAGGCGACCGCGCTGCGGCTGCGCTGGGTCGACCGGCGGGTGCGCGACGCCGAGGACACCGTGGAGATGCTGCGCCAGCTCGGCGACCTGTCCCCGGAGGAGCTGACCGAGCGCGGCGTGGCGCCGGGCTGGCTCGACGAGCTGGCCCGCACCGGCCGGATCCTGGGGGTCCGGGTCGCCGGGCAGGAGCGCTTCATCATCGCCGAGGACGCCGGCCGCTACCGGGACGCGCTCGGCGTGGCCCTGCCGCCCGGCCTGCCCGCCGCGTACACCGCCGCGGTCGCCGATCCGCTGCTGGACCTGCTCGGGCGCTATGCCCGCACGCACGGCCCGTTCCGGGCCGACGACTGCGCGATCCGGTTCGGGCTGGGCGTGGCGGTGGTCGAGCACACGCTGCGGCGGCTGTCCGCCTCGGGGCGGCTGGTGCAGGGCGAGTTCACCGCCTCGTCGGACGGCGGGTTCGTCGAGTGGTGCGACGCGGAGGTGCTGCGTACGCTGCGCCGGCGCAGCCTGGCCGCGCTGCGCAAGGAGATCGAGCCGGTGCCGCCGGAGGTGCTGGGCCGCTTCCTGCCCGCCTGGCAGCACATCGGGCGGCGCAGCGAGGGCATCGACGCGGTCGCCGCCGCCATCGACCAGATCCAGGGCGTGCCGGTGCCCGCCTCGGCCCTGGAACGCCTCGTGCTGCCCGCCCGGGTCGCCGACTACCGGCCCTCCTATCTGGACGAGCTGTGCGCCACCGGCGAGGTCGTCTGGGCCGGGGCCGGGCCGATCGGCGGCAACGACGGCTGGATCGTGCTGGCCTTCGCCGACGCCGCCCCGCTGCTGCTGCCGCCCCCGACCGAACTCGCCCTGACCGGTGTGCACGAGGCGCTGCTGTCCGCGCTGGGCGGCGGCGCCCTGTTCTTCCGGCAGCTCGCCGACCAGATCGCGGCCGAGCACGACGAACTGCTGTCCGCGCTCTGGGACCTGGTCTGGGCCGGGCTGGTCGGCAACGACACGCTCGCCCCGGTGCGGGCGCGGCTGTCCGGCGGCGGCGCGCACCGGGCCAAGCCCACCCCGGGCCGCGCCCGCTACCGGCGGCCCAGCCTGACCGGGGGCCGGTCGCCGGCCGCCGCCCGGGGCCCGGCGCACCTGCCCGCGGCGGCCGGCCGCTGGCACGCGCTGGGCGAGCGGGACACCGACCCGACCGCCCGGGCCGCGGCCCTGGCCGACGCACTGCTGGAGCGGTACGGCGTGGTGATCCGGGGCGCGGTCGCCGCCGAGAACCAGCCCGGCGGGTTCGCCGCGGTCTATCCCGTGCTGGCCGCCCTGGAGGACCGGGGCGCAGCCCGGCGCGGCTACTTCGTCGAGGGGCTGGGCGCGGCGCAGTTCGCGCTGCCGGGGGCGGTGGACCGGCTGCGCTCGTACGCCGACACCCGCGACGGCGCGCCGCGGGCGCTCGTGCTGGCCGCCACCGACCCCGCCAACCCCTACGGCGCGGCGCTGCCCTGGCCGCACAACACCGAGGGCCACCGGCCCGGCCGCAAGGCGGGCGCACTGGTCGTCCTGGTCTCCGGAGCGCTCGCGCTGTACGTCGAACGCGGCGGGCGTACCCTGCTCTCCTTCAGTGACGACGAGGCGGTCATGGCGGCCGCCGCGGCGTCGCTGACCGAGGCGGTGACCAGCGGGGCGCTCGGCCCGCTGACCGTCGAGCGGGCCGACGGCGAATCGGTGACCGGCAGCCCGCTGGGCGCGGCCCTGGAGGCGGCCGGGTTCCGCATCACCCCACGTGGGCTGCGGTTACGCGGATAAGGGCGGTCCCGGAGACGGCCATCAGGGAAATACCGGGGAAAGACGTGTCGGATTGACGCTGGCGGGTCGAGCCGCGCCGGTGGCATGCTGCGCTTCATGACCACTGCCGCCGCCCCCGCGCGCCGTGACACCTATGTGGACTTCCTCCGGGCGCTGAGCCTCATCGTGGTCGTGGTCTGGCACTGGGCGTTCACGATCCTCGACTGGCGCGCCGACGGCCCGCACGCCACCAGCCCGCTCGGCTTCACCCGCGGGCTGTGGCTGGCCACCTGGCTGTTCCAGGTCATGCCGCTGTTCTTCTTCATCGGCGGCTTCGTGCACATGCGCAGCTGGGAGCGGGCGCAGGTGCGCGGGGTCAGCATGGGTGCGTTCGTCTGGCGGCGCATGCGCCAGCTGCTCATCCCGGCCGGCATCGTGCTGCTGGTATGGATCGCGCTCGGCGGCCTGATCGGCAGCTACTTCAACCTCACCGGCGTCGGCCGGGCGGTGAAGCTCGTGGTCAGCCCGCTGTGGTTCCTCGCGGTCTACCTGATGCTGATCGCCCTGCTGCCGGTCGGCCTGTGGCTGCACCGCAAGGCAGGACTGCTGGCCCTGGTGTGGCTGGCCGGCGCGGCGATGGTGGTCGACGTGGCCCGCTTCGGCAAGGGCATGGAGGACATCGGCTGGCTCAACATGGTGCTGGTGTGGGGCCTGGCGCACCAGGCCGGCTTCTTCTACCAGAACGTGGTCGACTCACCCCGCCGCAACGACTGGGCGCTGCTCTGGGCCGGCCTGTTCGGCCTGGTCGGGCTCGTCGGCTCGGGGCTCTATCCGGGCTCCATGGTCGGCGTGCCGGGCGAGCGCTTCTCGAACATGGCCCCGCCCACCTTCGTCATCGTGGCGCTGCTGATGTTCCAGATCGGATTCGCCGAGCTGATGCGACCGCGGATGCAGATCCTGCTGGAACGCCCGCGCTGGAAACGCGTCAACGAGCTGATCAACGAGTTCTCGCTGCCGCTCTACCTGGTGCACACCACCGGCATGGCGCTGTTCCTGTTCCTGACCTGGCTGTGGCTGCGCTACGACATGGACAAGCCCGCCGACGTCGACCTGGGCTGGTGGCTGACCCGGCCGCTGGCCATCATCGGCCCGCTGATCTGCACCATCCCGGTGCTGCTGCTGTTCCGCAGGATCCAGCGCCGCGGCGCGGCGAGCGCGGCGGCCGCCAAGGGCACCGCGGATGCGCTGCCGCCGGCCGTCCCCGCGCAGCGCGGGCAGGCCGCCGCGGGCGAGTCCGCCGTGGGCGGGGCGGGACGGGACGCCGGGCAGGCGGCCGCCGACGCCGACGCGTCGGAGGAGATCGGCTCGCCGCGGCGGCCATAGTGGACAACGGGCCGGATCGGTCTACCTTCATAGGCATGCCCGGATACGACTACATCTCGTTCACGACCGACTACGGGCTGTCGGACGGCTTCGTCGCCGCCTGCCGCGGCACGATCGCCCGGTTCGCCCCGAACGCCCGTGTCATCGACGTCACGCACCTGATCGCGCCCGGCGACGTCACCCGTGGCGCGGCGGTGCTGGCGCAGACGGTGCCGTACCTGCCCGACGCGGTCCACCTCGCGGTCGTCGACCCGGGCGTCGGCACCCCGCGCCGGGCGGTCGTCGTGCAGACCCCGCGCGGGCTGCTCGTCGGCCCCGACAACGGGCTGCTGGTCTGGGCCGCGCAGGCGCTCGGCGGCCCGTCTGCGGCGTACGAGCTGGCCAGCGAGGACTGGTTCGCGCCGAGCGTGTCGCGCACCTTCCACGGCCGCGACGTCTTCGCCCCGGTGGCGGCCCGGCTGGCCCGCGGCGCGGACCCGGCCGACGCGGGCCCGGCGGTCGCGCCGGACAGCCTGGTCCAGCTGCCCGAGCCAGTGGTGACCTGGGGCGACGGCTGGCTGGAGGCCGAGGTGCTGACCGTCGACCGCTTCGGCAACGTGCAACTCGCCGCCGCCGGCTCGGCCCTCGAACTGCTCCCCGACCGGCTCACCGTCGGCGGCTGCCGGGCGATCCGCGGCACCACCTTCGCCGACGCCCCCTCCGGTGGCCTGGTCGTCTTCGCCGACTCCGCCGACCGCGTCGCCATCGCCGTCAACGGCGGCCGCGCCGCCGTCATGCTCGCCGTAACCCCCGGCGACCTCGTCCGCATCACCTGACCCACCCCGCCCCCGGTCCAGTCCGTTGATCATGAACTTATGGCCGGGTTCGTCGGCGTGTCGCTCCCCTAACCTCATGATCGATTCGGTCGGCGCGTCCGCTGCGGCGCGATCGGCGGAGTGGCGTGCGTCGCACTATCTAGGCATTGACAAGTTCGGTGGGTCGTGGAAATCTTGTCGACGTCAAGATGCATTCTGGGTGTCACTAGATGAGGGAGGAACAGCGATGTCCGAGACGGTGCCCCCGGCGCTGGTGCGTCAGATGTGGCAGGTGCTGGAACCGGTGCACGCGGCGATCTACTACGCGCCCCAGGCCAACGAGGAGGCCGCGGCGCTGGGTTACGACACCGAGAGCCGCTGGCCGAGCTACTTCGCGTGGCGGTCCGCGCCGCTCGGTGCGGCCGGTCCGGAGCTGGTCGCCGCGACCTACTACAGCTTCAGCCCCGCCATGATCCGCACCTACGTCCCCGCCATCTGGGAGACGGCCACGGCGGACAAGGTGCTCGCGGCACGGCTCCGGGCCGTCGACCGCACCCTGCGTGCGCTGCTCCCGGACTTCGTCGACAGCCCGGAAGCGGCCGAGGCCGCCGCACTCGCGCGCCGCGCCGCCGAGGCGGCCGTGACCGCCGGCCGCCCGCTGGCCGCCGCCAACGCCGACCTGCCCTGGCCGGACGAGCCGCACCTGGTGCTCTGGCAGGCAGCCTCGGTGCTGCGCGAGCATCGCGGCGACGGGCACCTCGCGGCGCTGCTCACCGCCGGGCTGGACCCGTGCGAGGCACTGGTGTCGTTCGCGGCGGTCGGTGCGGCGCCGGTCGAGGTCTTCGCCAGCCGGGGCTGGACCGCCGACGAGTGGCGGGCCGCGCAGGAGCGGCTGACCGCCCGGGGCTGGCTCGACGCGGACGGACACGCCACCGACGCGGGACAGGCCGGGCGGGACGAGGTCGAGCGCCGCACCGACGAACTGGCCGCCGGTCCGTGGCGGGCACTGGGCCCGGCGGGCGCCGGCAGGCTCGCTCAGCTGGTCGGGCCGGCCGCGGTCGCGCTGGCCCGCTCGGGGATCTTCCCCCGGCAGAGCACGCTGGGCCTGGGCGCACGGCGCTGACCGTCCCGGACATGAAGCAGCGGGCGGCCGGTGGCCGCCCGCTCAGGAGCACATGCGATGGCGGAACAGGGTCCTCAGACCCCCACGACCTCGCGGCCGCGCGCGTTGCCGGTGTTGCCCGGACGCATGTTGCGGGTCGTCCGCAGCGTGGTGCGCAGCGGGTTGTCCCGGCGGACCGTGACCGAGACCTGGCCGTCGGTGGCCACCTCGGTGCGCGGCCGGTGCGTGATCTCAGCCACCTGCTGGTCACCGCGCGGCATTGGCGTGAGCACGCCCTCGACCTGCTCGGCGACGGCCATGGTGTCGCTGACCTCGCGCAGGACCTCGGACAGGCGCGCGCCCAGCGCATCGCAGATCGAGGTCAGCAGCTCGCTGGACGCCTCCTTCTGCCCCCGCTCGATCTCGGAAAGGTAGCCGAGACTCACGTTGGCAGCCGTGGAGACCTCACGCAGGGTGCGGTGCTGCCCCTGCCGGCGGGCACGGAGGGCATCACCGATCACTCGACGCAGAAGCACCATGTTCGCACCCCCTGAACTGTTCCCCGTCACGACGCTGTCGGCTGATATGCCGTCAGCCGCCGGTTGTCACCGACGGCTGAGAAGAACCGTACTCTCTTCATGCCAGTTCGACATCCCGCCCCGCCGGGGCGGATCGGCGAACTCACTCGGCGGCCGACGCCACTCTGATACACACTACGACAGTCCGGCCAAACTCCGCACAGGTCACGAAGAGATCACGTCTTACGAATCGATCACGGCGGTGTCGAGCAGGCTCAGCGCGGTGGCCACCGCGGCATCGCGTACGCGCTGGCGCTCACCGTCGATGTGCAGCTCACGGACCTCGGCCTGACCCTGCGGACCGGCCAGCGCGACGTACACGGTCCCGGCGGGCACGCCGTCCTGCGGCCCCGGTCCGGCCACCCCGGTCGTGGACAGGCCCCAGTCCGCGCCGCAGCGCTCACGCGCGCCCCGGGCCAGCGCGAGCGCCACGTCCGGATCGACCGGCCCGCGCTCGGCCAGCAGCCCCGCGTCCACCCCGGCCAGGCTGTGCTTGAGGTCGGTGGCGTACACCACCAGCCCGCCTCGCAGCACCCGGCTCACCCCGGGCACGGTGACCAGGGTCGCGGTGAGCAGCCCGCCGGTCAGCGACTCCGCCGCCGCGACGGTCTGCCCCCGCTCGACCAGCCTGCCGACCAGACCCTTAACGTCGATCATGCGGCGGGCTCCGACATGGCGCTCCGCCGGGCCGTCCACTCCTCATGGGCCGCCAGCGTGCCGGGCCACAGCTCGTCGATGTCGTCGCCGGTCAGGCCGAAGAGTTCGGCGAGCGCCTCCCGCCAGTCCTCCCGGGTGGTCAGGACCTCCTCGCGCCGCCCTGCGGCGTCGATGCCGATCAGCGTGCAGCCGCGCAGGACGTCCACCCCCGCGGCGGTGCGCCGCTGCGCCGTGAGGAACCGGGTGAACGGCGACGCGGCCGAGGTCGACAGGTGCTCGTGCGCGTCGGCGAAGTCGTCGAGCACGGCCGGGGCGGCGACGACGTCACAGGCCGCGAAGGACCCCGCCGGGTCGTGCCGCAGCCGCCAGCCGGCCTCCGGCCGGGGCGAGGCCGTCAGGGCGTACGCGAAAGGACCCTGCGTGTGCTCCCCGTCGACCAGCGGCAGCGGGTCGTACAGGGCGTCACCGAGCCCGGCGTCGGCCAGCCAGCGCCCGCCCGGGTTCGCCGGGTCCGGCAGGTCGTGCACCAGCAGCGCCAGATGGTTCAGCGCGGGGTCCACCTCGTCGAGGGCGGCCACTACGTAACCGCGGTGCAGGGTGACGGTGAAGCCCAGCGCGCGCAGCAGCTCGCTGAAGGCGGCGTTCAGGTGGAAGCAGTAGCCGCCGAGCCCGGCCGTGACCCGGCGCAGCGCGTCGTCGGGCGTTACCGTGCCGGGGCGGCCCAGCATGATCTCCAGGTTGGTGTACGGCACCCGGGTCACCTGCGCCCGATGCAGCTCGCGCAGGTAGGCGGCCGAGGGCGCCCGGCGCGGCACCCCGAGCATGCCCAGGTATGCCTCGATCACGAGACGGGCGCGCCGCGCCGCAGCCGGATCGCCGCCACCACGTAGTCGACGCCGGTCACCACGGTCACCAGCAAGGCCGCGCCCATCAGCCACGGGCCCACCGCCGACCACGGGGCCGGGAACGGCCACAGATACCAGGCGATCGCGGCGATCTGCAGCACGGTCTTGAGCTTGCCGCCGCGGCTGGCCGCGATCACGCCGTACCGGATGACCCAGAAGCGCATCAGCGTGATGCCCCACTCCCGGACCAGGATCACCAGGGTGACCCACCAGGGCAGCAGGTCGTACCAGCTCAGCAGGACCAGCGCCGAGCCGGTCAGGGCCTTGTCCGCGATCGGGTCGGCGACCTTGCCGAACGAGGTGACCAGCTCGAAGCGCCGGGCGATCCAGCCGTCGACGTAGTCGGTGAACGACGCGACGCCGAACGTGATCGCGGCCGCGATCCGCCAGCGGTTGTCGGTCATCCCAGAAACGATCACCAGTGCCACGAAGACCGGCACCAGCACGATGCGCACGACCGTGAGGACGTTGGCGGCGTTGAGCAGCGGTGGCACCCGGCGTGAACGTTCCTGCACGGAAGACACGCTAACCAGCCACCACGGCCAGTGCTGGCCGGCCGGCGGGAGCCGCGTCGAGCATCTCCACGGGAACGGCCACCAGGTCGACGCCCTCGGTCCCAGTCACCCGGGCCCGCACCAGGTCACCCGGGTGCAGCGCGCCCAGGTCGACCCCGTCGGCCCCGGCGACCAGCATGGTCGAGCCGTCCACCTCCGGCGCCTGGTGCGCCGCGCGGCCCTCGACGCCGTTCTCGTCGACCGTGTCCACCAGCACGTCCACCAGGCTGCCCAGGCGCTCCTCGGCCCGCTGGCCGCACAGCTCCTCGACCAGGCTCAGCATCTTGTCGTACCGGCTGCGGATCGTCTTCGCGCCGACCTTGCCGTCCATGGTCGCGGCCTCGGTGCCGTCCTCGTCGCTGTAGTCGAACACGCCGATCGCGTCGAGCCGCGCCTCGCTGACGAAGCGCACCAGCTCCTCGTAGTCGGCGCGGGTCTCGCCCGGGAAGCCGACGATGAAGTTGCTGCGCGCGCCCGCCTCCGGGGCGAGCTTGCGGGCGCTGTCCAGCAGCTCCAGGAAGCGCTCGGTGGAACCGAAACGCCGCATCCGGCGCAGCACCGGCTCCGAGGAGTGCTGGAACGACAGGTCGAAGTACGGCGCGACGCCCGGCGTGGTGGCGATCGCCTCGACCAGGCCGGGCCGGGTCTCGGCGGGCTGCAGGTAGCTCACCCGCACCCGGACCAGACCCCGGATCGCGGCCAGCTGCGGCAGCAGCTTCTCCAGCGCCCGCGGGTCGCCCAGGTCCTTGCCGTACGACGTCGAGTTCTCGCTGACCAGCACCAGCTCGCGCACGCCCGTGCCGGCCAGCCACTCGGCCTCGGCCAGCAGCTCGTCGGGGGTGCGGCTGACGAACGAGCCGCGGAACGCCGGGATGGCGCAGAACGAGCACCGGCGGTCGCAGCCGCTGGCCAGCTTCAGCGAGGCCACCGGGCTGCTGTCGAGCCGGTGCCGCAGCACGGGCCGCAGGTGCGCCGGGGTGTGCTCGTCGTTGGTGAACGCTGCGTGGCCCGGCACGATCACGCCGGTCTCGCGGCGCTTGGCCGGGGCGATCGGCAGCAGCTCGCGGCGGTCGCGCGGGGTGTGCGCGTCGTGCTTGTCGCCGCGCAGCACCGAGCCGAGCGCGGCCGAGATCGACGGGTAGTCGTCGAAGCCGAGCACCGCGTCGGCCTCGGGCAGGCTCTCGGCCAGCTGGTTGCCGTACCGCTCGGCCATGCAGCCCGCGGCCACCACCTTCGCGCCGGTGTCGGCGGCGGCCAGCAGCGTGTCGATCGAGTCCTGCTTGGCCTTCTCGACGAAGCCGCAGGTGTTGACGAGGACCACGTCCGCGCCCTCGCCGTCGGTGCTGACCTGCCAGCCGTCGGCCGCCAGGCGCGCGGCCAGCTCCTCCGAGTCGACCTCGTTGCGGGCGCAGCCCAGGGTCAGCAGCGCGACCCGCCGCCCACTCTCGGGCACGGGAAGATCAAGGGAAGAGTCAACAGGCACCCGACCAGGCTACCGGGCCGCGACGACATACGGCCTACGGCCTTCCATGTAAGGAAGGGCACCTTCTTATCGCTATCCGTAGTAAAAGGTGCCCTTATTAACTCCTTCGAGCTAGCCTGGGCGGCGGCCGCGCCCTCCGGCGCCTGCCCCGGACGACCGCTCGCCGTACCCGGAACGACAAGACGGCGCGCAGAACACACGATCATGAACCACGACGTCCTGCAGATCATGGGCGCGCTGACGGTGCTGGCCGGGTACGTGGCCGGACAGCTCGGCTGGACCACGCCCCGCTCGGTCGGCTATCTGACCGCGAACACCCTCGGCGCCGGCGTGCTCGCCTGGCTCGCCTGGACCAGCCAGGACTGGGGCTTCCTGCTGCTGGAAGGAGTCTGGTCCGCCGTCAGCGCGGTGGCCCTCGTCTCCGTCCTCCGCGCGCGCCACACCCCCGACCCCACCCCCTCCTGACCGCCCGGACCCCGCCTCGCAGCGTTGATCATGAAGTTATGGCGGCGACACACCGCCGACCCGTGCATAAGTTCATGATCAACGCGACTAGTCGTCGACGCCGAGGGAGGACAGGACCTCTGCGAGTTCGTCGGGTTTGACCAGGACCTCGCGGGCCTTGGAGCCTTCGGAGGGGCCGACTATGCCGCGGGTCTCCATCAGGTCCATCAGGCGGCCGGCCTTGGCGAAGCCGACGCGGAGTTTGCGCTGGAGCATGCTGGTCGAGCCGAGCTGGGAGACCACGACCAGCTCGATGGCCTGGATGAGCAGCGTCAGGTCGTCGCCGATCTCCTCGTCGACCTTCTTCTTGGTGTCCTGCACCGGGGCCAGCACCTCGGGGCGGAACTCGGGCTCGCGCTGGCGCTTGCAGAACGCCACGATGTCGTTCATCTCGTTCTCGCTGACCCAGGAGCCCTGGATGCGCTGCGGCTTGCTGGCCCCCATGGGCAGGAACAGCGCGTCGCCGCGGCCGATCAGCTTCTCCGCGCCGGGCTGGTCCAGGATGACCCGGGAATCGGCCAGCGAGCTGGTCGCGAACGCCAGCCGGGACGGCACGTTCGCCTTGATCAGACCGGTCACCACGTCGACCGACGGGCGCTGGGTGGCCAGCACCAGGTGGATGCCGGCCGCGCGGGCCAGCTGGGTGATGCGCACGATCGAGTCCTCGACGTCGCGCGGCGCGACCATCATCAGGTCGGCCAGCTCGTCGACGACCACCAGCAGGTACGGGTACGGCGTGAGCACGCGTTCGGAGCCCGGCGGCGGCTTGATCTGCCCCGCCCGGAGCTTGCGGTTGTAGTCGTCGATGTGGCGCACCCCGGCTGCCGCGAGGTCGTCGTAGCGCATGTCCATCTCGCGGACGACCCACTCGAGGGCGTCGGCGGCCTTCTTCGGGTTCGTCACGATCGGCGTGACCAGGTGCGGGATGCCCTCGTAGTTGGTCATCTCGACGCGCTTGGGGTCGATCAGCAGCAGCCGCACCTGGTCCGGCGTGGCCCGGGCCAGGATCGACACCAGCAGCGAGTTGAGGCAGGACGACTTGCCCGCACCGGTCGCGCCGGCGATGAGGATGTGCGGCATCTTGGCGAGGTTGGCCACCACGTAGCCGCCCTCGATGTCCTTGCCGAGCGCCACCACCATCGGGTGCGTCTCGGAGGTGGCCACCCGGGAGCGCAGCACGTCGCCGAGCGCCACGTCCTCCCGGTCGGTGTTCGGGATCTCCACGCCGACCGCGCTCTTGCCCGGGATCGGGCTGAGGATGCGCACGTCGGGGCTCTTCACCGCGTACGCGATGTTGCGCGACAGGGCGGTGATGCGCTCCACCTTCACCCCGAGCCCGAGCTCGACCTCGTACCGGGTGACCGTCGGCCCGCGGGTGAACCCGGTGACCGCGGCGTCCACGTCGAACTGGTCGAACACGTGCGCCAGCGCGGCGATGACCTCGTCGTTGGCCTTGGACCGAGTCTTGGCCGCCTCGCCGGGCTTGAGCAGGTTGGGGGGCGGCAGGGTGTAGTCGCCGCCGAGGCTGGGCAGCAGCAGCTGTTCGGTCTTGGTGGGCGGCGGGGTGTGCTGCGGCGGGTCGGGCTTGCGCCGCTTGGCGGGCCGCTCGATGGCGACCGTCTCCTGCTCAGCGAGGACGCGCTCGTAGGCGGCGTCGTCGAAGTCGTCGTCGGGGTCAGGCGCCTGGAACGCCGCGGGCGGGGTGAGCCGCTTGCGGCGGCGCGGCGCGGGCACCTCCTGCTCCTCGTCGACGTCGTCGTCGGTGCGTTCCGGCGTCGCCACGCCCAGGAAGCTGTCACGCAGATTCGCCAGGCGCTCCGGGATCTTGTTCACCGGCGTCGCGGTGATCACCAGTACGCCGAAGGTGAGCAGCAGAAGGAAGAGCAGCACCGCGACGAAGTTCGACAGCACGCCGCCGAGTCCGCCGCCGACGAGCTTGCCGAGCAGGCCGCCGGCTTGCTCCAGCTGCTGCACGTCGACCGGCGAGAGCGCGATGTGCAGCAGCGCGGTCGAGGCGAGGGTGAGCGCCGTCCAGCCGACGATGCCGCGGCCGCGCTGGGCGGGGTCCGGTTCGGCGCGCATGGCCCGGATCCCGCTGACGGCCAGCAGCAGCGGCAGCGCGGCGGCGGTGGCGCCGATGAAGAAGCGGGTGGTGTCGGCCAGCCAGGTGCCGAACTTGCCGCCGCTGCCCTGCCCGGAGCCCCAGATGGCGACGCCGAACAGGATGGCCAGGGCCATCAGCAGCAGGCCGAGGCCATCGCGGCGGTGCTCGGGGTCGAGGTCGCGAGCCTTGGCCGCCTGCGAGCCGACGGCGCGCACCATCCAGCCCAGACCGTGCGCGATGGCCATCCAGATGCCACCGACCAGGCGGCCGAGCAGCGCCGCTGGATTGATCGTGACGCGACTGCGGCGTCGTACGGGCCGCCGGGCCGGGGCACGACGGGCGGGTGTACGCCCCGTCTGTCGGGTACGCGCGGCCGTGGCCTTCGTCGGCGTGGCAGCTCGACGACGGCTCGATGAGGAAGTACGGCCCGCCATGTCCCACACCGTAACCCCTCCACGTTGATCATGAACTTATGGACGTGTTCGACGGCGTGTCGACGTCCCTAACTTCATGATCAACGTGGCGGGGTCCACGGCGGACAGTCCGGGTCAGACCTCCAGGACGTTCGGCACGATCATCGGGCGACGGCGGTAGGCCTCGTTGACCCAGCGGCCGACCACTCGGCGGACGATCTGCTGGAGCTGGTGGGAGTCGGTGACGCCGTCCAGCGCAGCGCGGTCGAGGGCCTCGGTGACCAGCGGCAACGCCGGGTCGAAGGCGGTCGGGTCCTCGGAGAAGCCCTTCGCCGACAGCAGCGGACCGCCGACGACCTTGCCGGTGACCGAGTCGACCACCACGGTCACCGCGATGAAGCCGCCGTCACCCAGCACCCGGCGCTCGGTGAGCAGGCTCTCGCCGACGTCGCCGATGGCCAGACCGTCCACATAGACGTACCGGCTCTTCACGTGGCCGACCAGCTTGGCGTGGCCCTCGACGAGGTCGACCACGTCGCCGTCCTCGCAGAGCACGACCCGCGCCGGGTCCACCCCGGAGTCGACGCCGAGCTGGGCGTGCGCGCGCAGGTGCCGCCACTCGCCGTGCACCGGCATCAGGTTGCTCGGCTTGACCACGTTGAGCAGGTAGAGCAGCTCGCCCGCGGGCGCGTGGCCGCTGACGTGGACCTTGGCCACGTCCTTGTGGATGACGTTGGCACCGAGCCGGGCCAGCTGGTTGATCACCCGGTACACGCTGGTCTCGTTGCCGGGGACCAGCGAGCTGGCCAGCACCACGGTGTCGTTCGGGCCGACCGTGATGTGGCGGTGGTCGCCGGTGGCCATCCGGCCCAGCGCGCTCATCGGCTCGCCCTGCGAACCGGTCGACATCAGCACGATCTCGTTCGGCGGCAGGCTCGCCGCCTCCTCCATGTTCACCACCAGGCCGGCCTTGACCTTGAGCAGACCCAGGTCCCGCGCGATGCCCATGTTGCGGACCATGGACCGGCCGATCAGGGCGACCTTGCGGCCGTGCTCCTCGGCGGCGTCGAACACCTGCTGCACCCGGTGCACGTGCGAGGCGAACGAGGCCACGATGATGCGCCCGGTGGCCTTGCCGAAGATCGACCCGAGCACCGGGCCGATCTGCTTCTCCGGCGAGACGAAGCCGGGGATCTCCGCGTTGGTGGAGTCCGACAGCAGCAGGTCGACACCCTCCATGCCGAGCCGGGCGAAGCCGGCCAGGTCGGTGATGCGCCCGTCCAGCGGCAGCTGGTCCATCTTGAAGTCGCCGGTGTGCAGCACCAGGCCGGCCTCGGTGCGGATGGCCACCGCCAGCGCGTCCGGGATCGAGTGGTTGACCGCGAAGAACTCCAGCTCGAACGGCCCCAGCCGCTCGCGCTGCCCCTCGGCGACGGTCAGCGTGTACGGCGTGATGCGCCGCTCGGCCAGCTTCGCCTCGATCAGCGCCAGCGTGAATTGGGAGCCGACCAGCGGGATGTCGTTCTTGTGGGCCAGCAGGTACGGCACGGCGCCGATGTGGTCCTCGTGGCCGTGCGTGAGCACGATCGCCTGGACGTCGCCGAGGCGGTCCAGGATCGGTGCGAAGTCCGGCAGGATCAGGTCCACGCCGGGTTGGTCGGCGGTGTCCGGGAACAGCACGCCGCAGTCGACGATCAGCAGCTTGCCGCCGAACTCGAACACGGTCATGTTGCGGCCGATGGCCCCCAGCCCGCCCAGCGGGATGATCCGCAGGCCGCCCTCGGGCAGCGGCGGGGGCGCGCCCAGATTGGCGCTACGCCCGGTCTCCAGTTGTGGCCCGGTCAATGAACATCACTCCTTATGTTCTCCGGCGCGGGTGCCGCCGTTTCAGGGCTGCGGCACGCGGCACGCCGTTCGTGCTGGGGCTTCGCGCCCCTTTGGCGTCTAGAGCGGCAGGCCGGCGTCCGCGCAGTCGATGCGCAGTTGCGCCAGCTCGGCCTCGGTCGCGTCGACCAGTGGCGGGCGGACCGGCCCGGCGGGCAGGCCGCGGGCGTTCAGGCCCGCCTTGACCAGGATGGTGCCCTGGGTGCGGAAGATTCCGGTGTACAGCGGGAGCAGCGCCTCGTGCAGGCGCCGGGCCTCGGCGACGTCTCCGCGCTCGTACGCCTCGATCATGTCTTTGGTGCCGGACCCGGTGAAGTGGGTCGAGGTGCCGACGACGCCGACGCCCCCGATCGCCAGCAGCGGGAGGGTGGCCGCGTCGTCGCCGCTGTAGTAGGCGAACTCGGCGCGCCGCTTGACCCAGGACGCGGCCGCGAGATCGCCCTTGGCGTCCTTGACGCCCACGATGCGCGGGTGCCCGGCCAGGGTGACCATGGTGTCGGTGGTGATCGCGACGCCGGTGCGGTGCGGGATGTCGTACAGCAGGATCGGCAGGTCGACCGCGTCGGCGACCGTCGTGAAGTGCTTGACCAGCCCGGCCTGCGGCGGCTTGTTGTAGTAGGGCGACACGACGAGCAGGCCGTGCGCGCCCGCCTTCTCGGCCGAGCGGGCCAGTTCGACGGTGTGGTGGGTGCTGAACGTGCCCACCCCGGCCACCACCTTGGCCCGGTCGCCGACAGCCTCGACGACGGCCCTGATCACGGCCTCTTTCTCGGCGTCGGTCGTGGTGGGCGACTCACCGGTGGTGCCGTTGACGACCAACGCGTCGTTGCGCTGCTCGTCCACGAGGTGCGCCGCGAGGCGGGCGGCACCGTCGACGTCGACGGCCCCGTCGGCACCGAACGGGGTGACCATCGCGGTGAGCAGGCGGCCGAATGGCCTTTGAGCGTTGTTCGTCATGCACACAACCTAGCGGAATACGGCGGGCGCCATCGTGGCCCTCAGGACTCCCAGGTGTAGACGCTGGAGGCGATCTCCGAGCCGTCCGGAAGGGCGCTGATCGAGAAGTCGTTGAACACGCTCGGTGCAAGTTTCTGCAGCTCGCGAAGGGTCGCCACGGCCAGCTCGCGGATCTCCACGTCGGCGTGCTCGGTCGCCCGCATCGCGATGAAGTGCCGCCACGCGCGGTAGTTGCCGGTGACCACGATCCGGGTCTCGGTGGCGTTCGGCAGCACGGCACGGGCCGCCTGACGGGCCTGCTTGCGGCGCAGCGTGGCGTTGGGCACATCGGCGAAGGTGGCCTCCAGGCCCTCCAGCAGCTCGTTGTACGCCCGCACCGCGGCCTCGCTGGCCTCGACGAACTTCTTGTGCAGCTCCGGGTTGGCCGCGATCACCTCGGGCTCGACCATGGCCGCGTCGCGCTCGGGCACGTAGCGCTGGGACAGCTGGGAGTACGAGAAGTGCCGGTGGCGGATCAGTTCGTGCGTGAAAGAACGTGAGACGCCCGTGAAGTAGAACGTCGCGCTCCCGTGCTCGAGCACCGACAGGTGGCCCACCTCGAGGATGTGGCGCAGGTAGTCGGCGTTGGTCGCGGTCGCCGGGTTCGGCTTGGACCAGGACTGGTAGCAGGCCCGGCCGGCGAACTCCGCCAGCGCCTGGCCGCCCTCGGCGTCGGTGTCCCACGGCACGTCGGCCGGGGCCTGGAAGTTCGTCCAGGCGATCAGCTGCACAGAGGGCTTCACCATCTCAGTCACACGCGCCAGCTTAGCGGCCCGGCGAGACCAGGCTGCTGGTGGGATATAGCCGCCATTGTCCGGTTGGCGACGCTCGCGGTCGCAGACCACCGCGGTGATCGCCGTTTCGTGTCAGAAAGCGGGCTCCAGCCTCACCTTCCGACACCAACCAGCGATCTACCAGGCACGACGTCACCGTGACGTCATCGACCGACCGGATAGACATCAGGGTGACACTTGCTTGACGTCAGACATGACGTCATAGTGGTGTCATGGACCTGTCCCCGTACCTCGAGTCGCTGCGGCGGGATCTCGCCGCCGCGGCCGCGCCCGCCGGCGACGACGTCGCCCGCACCGCCGAACTGCTGACCCTCGCCCTCGACGCGTCGGCCCGGCTCTGCCTCATCGAGGTGCTGGCCGACGCGAGCGCCGAGATCACCACCAAGCTCGACGGCCCGACCGTCGAGGTGCGCATCCGCGGGCGCGAGGCCGACCTGGTCGTCAGCACGCCTGTCGCCCCGGTCCACGAGGCCGCACCCGCGCCGCCCGTCCCGCCGCTCACCGAGGGCGGCGACCAGGCACGGCTCACCCTGCGCCTGCCCGAGCAGCTCAAGGAGGCGGCCGAGCGGGCCGCCTCGGCCGAGGGCATCTCGGTCAACGCCTGGCTGGTCCGCGCCACCGCGAACGCGCTGCGCCCGGTCACCCCGCCCCCCACCTCCCACCTCGGCCGCCGGATCACCGGCTACGCCCAGGCCTGACAGGAGCCGGACATGAACCAGACCTTCCCCTGCAACGGCACCATCCGCGCGGACCTGCGCGTCGCCGCCGGCCGCCTCGAGGTCGTGGCCACCGAGCGCGACACCGTCACCGTCAGCGTCGTCGCCATGGACTCCTCCGAGGCCAGCGCCGAAGCCGTACGCGAGACGAAGATCGACTTCAAGGAGGGCCGACACCTGCTGGTCCAGGCCCCGGAGCACGGCGGCTGGCGGTTGTTCCGCCGTGCCCGGCTCCTCGTCCGCGTCGAGCTGCCCACCGGCAGCGCGCTGTCGGTGAAGGTCGCCTCCGCCGACACGGTGTGCGAGGGCTCCTACCACGACGCGGTGATCCACACCGCCAGCGGCGAGGTGACCGTCGGTCCGGTGACCGGCGACGTCAGCATCCACAGCGCCAGCGGCAACGTGCGCCTCGGCCCGGTCGGCGGGCAGCTGCGCGTCACCACGGCCTCCGGCCACGTGCGCACCGGGCACGTCGGCGGCGCCGTCACCGCCAACACCGCCAGCGGCGACGTCGAACTGGGCGGCACCGACGCCGACACCAGGGTCATCACCGCCTCCGGCGACATCGCCATCGGCGTGGCCCGCAGCGGCGAGGCCAAGCTGAACACGGCCAGCGGTGACGTCAAGGTCGGCGTCCCCGCGGGCACGGGCGTCTGGCTCGACCTGAGCACCGCGGCCGGCCGTACCACCAGCGACCTGCACATGACCGGCGCCACCCCGCCCGCCGTGGCCACCCCCACCACCCTCACCCTCAAGGTCCGCACGGCCTCCGGCGACATCGCCCTGCGCCGCGTCACCCCTGCCTGACCCGCGGGTCTTCCCCGCCCCCGCTTCGCGTGGGGGCGGGGAACGGGGCGGTCAAGGTCGCGTAGAGTCCTCGGGATGTCGTCAGTGCAGCCCGATGGGTCCATGCCCGCAGCAGGGGAGCCGACGCCCGAGGTGGCCGCGTCGCAGGACAGCGGGGCAGCCGGTGACGTCCGGCCGAGCCGGGGGTCGGTCGTCGCGCGAGGGTTCGGGATCATCGCCGCGGCGGCGGCGCTGCTGGCGTGCGGGGTCCTGGCGTGGATCACGACGCTGCCGAGCACCAAGGCCGACGGCTCGTGTGACGGCATCGGCTTCGGGTGTACGCCGAACCAGCGCGACGGCACGGCGATCGTGGCCATGATCATGGGGCTGCCCGCGCTGGCCGTCGTCATCGCCGTGCAGCTGGTCGTGCTGACCGTGCTGGCATTCGCCGGGGCGAGGTCGGGCGTGCGCGCGGGCATCGCCGCCGTGCTGACCGGGTGGATCCTGCTCGCCGCGGTGCTCGCGGCCATGGCGACGCGCTGACCGCACGCCGCGACGGCCGGGAGCGGTCAGACGAAGAAGTACGTGAACGGGGCCCAGGGCAGGTTGCGCAGCACCATGAACACGCCCCACGCGCCCAGGAAGAACGCGACGTGCTTGGGACCGATCTTCAACTGGGGCAGCTTCCACTTGAAGGTGGTGTTGCCCGCCCAGGCCACGTACATGTAGATCAGGAACGGCACCGCGAAGACGAACATCAGGTGGTGGCGTGCCGCGGCCGGCAGGTCGCCCTGCATCAGGTACCACGCGGCGCGGGTGCCGCCGCAGCCCGGGCAGTCGAACCCGGTGAGCATCTTGACCAGGCAGGTCGGCGTGGCGTCCGCGCCGACGTTGGCCGGGTCGGCCAGCTGGGTGTAGGTCAGCGCGCCGCCGATGCAGGCCAGCGCCGCCAGCGGACCCGCCCAGACCGGGGTGTGCGCGCGCAGCCAGTCGGTGAACCGGGTGATCCGGTCGGCGGGCGGCGGCGTGAAAGGATCGCCCGCGAACTGCGGGCCGTGCGGAGTCACGGTGGCGGAGGCCTCGGTCACAGCTCTGAACTTACACTGCCGCGCATACCCGCGTCGGCGAGCGCGGCAGCGAGATCACCCCGCTCGGGAGCGGCCACCTCGCCCAGGCCGAGCCAGGCCGCGAGGCGGCGCAACTCGACCGCCAGGGCCTCGGCCGTGGCGTGCTCGTCCACCCCCGGCTCGGCCCAGGCGGCGGGCACCCGCAGCACCCCGGCCCGGCGGTCGGCCTTCAGGTCGACGCGGGCCGCGAACCGGTCGCCGTGCAGGAACGGCAGCACGTAGTAGCCGTGCACCCGCTGCTCCTGCGGCACGTAGATCTCGATCCGGTAGCGCAGGTCGAACAGCCGCTCCGTGCGCGAGCGCTCCCAGATCAGCGGATCAAACGGGCTGACCAGCGTCGACACGGCCACCTTGCGCGGCAGCGCGGCGTCGCGGTGCCGCCAGGTCGGCCGCGTCCAGCCCTTGATCTGGGTGGGGATCAGCACCCCTTCCTCGACCAGCTCGGCGACGGCGGTGCGGGCCCCGGCCAGCGGCAGCCGGAAGTAGTCCCGCAGCTCCGGCTCGGCGGCGACCCCCAGCGCGCGGGCGGCGATCTCGACCAGCGCCCGGTACGCCGCCGCGGGCTCCGGGGTCGGCGTGCTCATCACCGCGGCCGGCAGCACCCGCTCGGTGAGGTCGTACAGCCGGGCGAACTGGCTGGTCCGGCCCGCCGAGGTGATCTCGCCCGAGTAGAAGAGCCACTCCAGGGCCTTCTTCACGTCCGACCAGTTCCAGCCCCAGTTGTCCTTGGGCTTGGGCACGTCCTGCTCGATCACGGCGGCGGTCACCGGCCCCCGGTCGCGCACCTCCTGCAGCACCCACGCCACCAGATCGGGCCGCTGCGCCGCGATGTTGCGGGGCCCGCCCCACACGCCCTGCGCGGTCGCCATCCGCCACCGCATCAGCGGCTGCAGCTCGACCGGCAGCAGCGACGCCTCGTGCCCCCAGTACTCGAACAGCCAGCGCGGCCGCCGTGCGCTCGCCCCGTCCAGCACCGCCGGGTCGTACGCCCCGATCCGGCTGTACGCAGGCAGGTAGTGCGCCCGCTGCAGCACGTTCACCGAGTCGATCTGCAGCAGCCCCGTGCGCCCGACGACCTTGCGCAGATGCCGCGCCCCCACCGGCCCCTTGGGCACCCGATCCGCGAACCCCTGCGCCGCCAGCGCCATCCGCCGCGCCTGCGCCACCGTCACCGTCTCCACGCCGCCCGACGCTACCCCCCACCCCCGACGCCCTGGGAAAGGAAGGGCACCTTCACATCGCTATGTGTGGCGGAAGGGCACCTTCCCATCACTTCACACCGTGTGGGCAGGCCGTTCGTAACTTCTTTGCCTGCTCGGGCGGGTCTTCGTAAGCTCTGCGGGCATGGGGATCATCGTTCGGGCGGAGACGCCCGCCGACTGTGCGGCGGTCGCGGCGGTACACGTACGGGCCTGGCAGGTGGCGTACGCCGGAATCGTGCCCGACGACATCCTGGCCGCGCTCGATGTCACCGCCCGGACGGCCTGGCGGCTCGACCGCCTGGCCGACCCGGACAGCCCCTTCCACAACCTCGTCGCGCTCGACGGCGACACGGTCACCGGCTTCGCCTGCCACGGCCCGTACCGCGCCCAGGAGCTGGACGACAGCCCGCTGCAGCCGGAGTTCGGCGAGATCCTCGCCATCTACGTGCACCCCGACCACTGGGGCACCGGCGCGGGCGACGCCCTGCTGCTGGCCGCGCTCGACGCGCTACCGCAGCCCGAGGTGCGCCTGTGGGCGCTCGCGGACAACCACCGGGCGCTGCGCTTCTACGCCCGGCACGGGCTACACCCGGACGGACTTCGGGCGACGTACCGGCCGACCGGCAGCGACGTCGACATCCCCGAGCTGCGCTGCGCCCTCCGGCGAGGCTGACCCGGCGGGCCGGGGCGCCAGCGGCGTGCAGCACAGCAGCGCCAGGCACACCCAGACGTACGCGTTCGAGCCGAGCAGCGTGCCGAGCCCGCCGACCTCGCCCTCCCACAGCCAGACCACCCGGCTGGACAGGATCACGTACGACGCCCCGGCCAGACCCAGCAGGGCCCAGCGCCGCCTGCTGCGCGGAGCGGACTCCATGCCGCGCTCGACCAGCAGCACCAGCGCCGGGATCAGCCACACCAGGTGGTGCACCCAGGTCACCGGGCTGATCAGCACCCCGATGATGCCCGTGAAGGCGAGCCCGGCGACCTCGTCACCGCGTGCCACCGCCGCCCGGGAACGGACGAACCACACCGCCAGCACGGCCACCACCAGCACCGCCCACAGCGCCTTGCTCGGGTGCCCTGCCGTCAACCGGGCGACCACGCCCTGCAGGGACTGGTTCGAGATGAACGACAGCACGCCTACCCGGTCGGTGTCCCACAGCGCGCTGGTCCAGAACTCGCGCGTGGCGTCCGGTGCGACCACGCCCGCGGCCAGCGTCGCCGCCGCGGCCGTGCCACTGGCCACCGCCGCCGCCCGCCAGCGCTTGGTGATCAGCAGGTACACGATGAAGATGCCCGGGGTCAGCTTGATCGCCGTGGCCAGGCCGATGCCCACCCCGCCCCACCTGCTGCCCTTGCGGGTGAACAGCAGCAGGTCCGCCGCGACCAGGCACAGCAGCAGCATGTTGACCTGCCCGAACAGGAAGGTCTCGCGCATCGGCTCGTACACCGCGACCAGGCACAGCGCCACCGCCACCGCGAACCACGGCGTCCAGCGCTGGGCCGCGATGACCGGGCCGAGCAGCAGCCGCAGCAGCCACCAGGTGACCAGCGCCGTCGCGGCCGAACTCACCACGATCGCGGCAGGCCAGGACAGCACCGCCATCGGCAGCATGGTCAACGCCGCGAACGGCGGGTACGTGAAGCCGTACGTGCTGTTGGGCCGGACGAAGTCGTAGATCTCGCCGCCGTTGGTCCAGAACCGGACGGCGCCGTAGTAGACGTTCAGGTCGAAGAAGCCGTGCCGCTGCGCGAAAAACACGACGAACACCAGCGCCGCGGCGGCGAGTGCCGACACGGTCGCGATCTGCCGTCCGCGGCTCAAGGTCGACCTCCTGATCAGTGCCCGGATGGGCTCGGTACGCTTCGGGCGTGGCAGTCGGGTTCGTCCGACCGGCGCGTCCCGACGACGCCGGCGAGATCGCACGTATCCAGTTGGCGACCTGGCGGGTCGCCTATCGCCGAGTGCTGCCCAAACACGTCCTCGACGAGATCGACGAGGCGTTCCTGGCGTTGCGCTGGGCCGACGCGGTCACCGCGCCCCCCACCGCCCGCCACCGGGTCCTCGTCGCCGTCGAGCAGAACGCGGTCGAGCAGGCCGTCCAAGAATACGTGGTGGGTTTCGCCGCCTCCGGTCCCTTCGACGACGGGGCACTGGCCGCCGACGAGGATCACACCCCCGAGCGCGAGAACGTGGCGGCCGTCACCGACATGCTGGTCGAGCCCCGCTGGGGCCGGCGCGGCCACGGCAGCCGGCTGCTGGCGGCCAGCGTCGACCTGTGGCGCGGCGACGGCTTCGACAGCGCCGTGTGCTGGGCCTTCGACGCCGACGCCGCGACCCGCAAGTTCCTCACCTCGGCCGGCTGGGCCCCCGACGGCGCCACCCGCGCCCTCGACGTCGACGACCTCCTGATCCCCCAACTCCGCCTCCACACCACCCTCTGACCCGGCCCCGCCACCCGCCACCCGCCACCC
>NZ_JAAOTI010000047.1:0-47342 GCF_011297315.1 Catellatospora chokoriensis | reverse complement strand
GGGCTGCCCTGAGGCCGCGACTCCTGAAGAGTTGCGGCGGAGGGGGCGGGGGCGGCGGGCGGGATCTGGGCGGCGAAGGAGGCGAGTTCGGCCTCGAAGAGGGGCTCGGTGTCGGTGGCGGCCCAGGTGAGCTGGCCGAACAATTCGGCGGCGAGCACGCCGTAGAGGCGGATCCAGGAGGTCAGGAAGACCGCGGTGACCTCGATCGGCAGCTCGCCGTGCGCGGGCAGCGCCCCGGCCAGCCGGCCGAGGTCGACGTGGGGGGCCTGCGGCAGCCGGCCCGCCTGCCACAGCTCCAGCAGCGGCGCCACGAAGATCTGGCCGAGCTGGGCGCCCGCGCACTGCAGGTCGTCGCATTGCTGGTGGAACTGCTCGACGCCCGGCAGCGGCGGCCCGAAGATCAGGGTCGCCTCCGGGCGGTGCGCCAGTGCCCAGCGCCGCAGCTCGCGGGCCATGACGAGCAGCCGCCGCAGCGGATCGGGGTCGGCATCCGCGTCACGGGCCGCCTCGCAGGCGACCCGCACCTCGTTGTGCAGGTCCGTGCACAGCTCGATGACGAGCGCGTCGAGCGCGGGCACGTACCGGTAGAGCGCGGCGGCGGTCATTCCCATCTCCCGGGCGATGGCGCGCAGCGAGATCGCGGCCGGCCCGCTCGCGACCAGCTGCGCCCGCGCCAGGTCCTTGATCTCGATCAAGGTGCGCTCGCGCAGGCGCTCGCGGCGGTGTGAGGTGTCCGACATGGAGCTCCCTTGACCGGAGTGAACGTCGTCCGCGAAAGTAAACACCGTTCACTCAAATGAGTGGCGTAAACAATGATATCTGTTCCGGGAAGGAACGCGATGTTCGCGTGGTGGGGGCGAGCCGTGGTGCGGCTGCGCTGGCTGGTGCTCGGCATAGCCGCGGCGGTGCTGGTCATCGGGGCGTCGTGGGGCGGCGGCGTGTTCGGGGACCTGATCAGCGGCGGGTTCGACGACCCGGGCAGCGCGTCCAGCCGGGCGCACCGGGAGATCACCGCCCAGCTCGGCCGCCAGGACGTCGACATCCTGGCGCTGTACTCCTCGGACAGCCTGACTCAGGACCAGCCCGCGTTCCGGGACGCGGTGGCCGCCGTCGCCGCCGAGCTGTCCGGGCGGCCCGAGGTGGCCAGCGTCGTCGGCGCGCACACGCCGGGCGTGCCCGGCCGCTTCACCTCCACCGACGGCCACGCCACCTACCTGGCGATCCAGCTGCGCGACGGAGACGAGAACAGCAAGCTCGACGACCTCGCCACGCTGCGCGACGACCTGGTCGCCGACGGGCTGCGCACCGAGGTCGGCGGGCTCATCCCGTTCCTCGACGACGCGAACACGCGGATCAACGACGACATCACCAAGGCCGAGCTGATCAGCCTGCCGATCCTGCTGGTGCTGCTGGTGTTCATCTTCCGCGGGCTGGTCGCCGCGGCCACCCCGCTGTTCGTCGGGGTGCTCGCGGTGCTCGGCGCGTTCATCGCGGTCCGCCTGCTCGCCCAGGTCACCGACGTGTCCGTGTTTGCCGTCAACATCATCACGATGCTCGGCCTGGGCATGGCGATCGACTACGCGCTGTTCGTGGTCAGTCGATTCCGTGAGGAGTTGGCCGCCGGGCGCAGCCCCGCGGACGCGGTCGCGCACACGCTGGCCACCGCGGGGCGTACCGTGCTGGTCTCGGGTCTGACCGTGGCGCTCGCCCTGGCCAGCCTGCTGATCTTCCCGATGGACTTCCTCAAGTCCATGGCCTGGGGCGGCATGGCCGCCGTGCTCGTCGCCATGCTGGCCGCGCTCACCGCCCTGCCCGCGCTGCTGGCCGTGCTCGGCCCGAAGATCAACGCATGGCGGGTGCCGCTGCCGAAGCTGTTCCAGGCCCGCCCGGCCGGTGAGGGCGGCTGGGCCCGCATCGCCCGCAGCGTGATGAGCCGGCCCGTGCTGTACGCCCTCGGCGTCGCCGCGATCCTCGCGCTCACCGCGACCCCGTTCCTGCGGGCGCAGTTCGGCGGGTTCGACGAGCGTGTGCTGCCCGCGGGCACCGAGTCGCGCACCGTCACCGAGCGCATCGCCGCCGAGTTCCCCGGTGGCAGTGCCGCCCCGATCAGCGTCCTGGTCCTCGGCCCCGGCGCGGACACCATGCTGACCCGCATCCAGGCCGTGCCGAACGTGCCCGGCGCGATGATCGCGGCGCAGAGGGGGGACGCCACCCTCATCACGGCGTCCTACCCCGGTGAGCCGGCCGACGAGAGCGCTCGCGAGGTCGTGCGGGCGATCCGGGACCTGCCCGTGCCCGACGGCACGCAGCTGCTGGTCGGCGGGCGCACCGCGGCCGACCTGGACCAGCTCGACTCCATCGGCGGGCGGCTGCCGTGGATGCTCGGCATGGTCGCGGTGATCACGTTCCTGCTGCTGTTCCTGGCGTTCGGCTCGGTCGTGCTGCCGTTGAAGGCCATCGTGATGAACGTGATCTCGATCGGGGCGTCGTTCGGCGTGGTCGTCTGGATCTTCCAGGACGGGCACCTGTCGGACTGGCTGGGCTTCACGGTGACCGGGTTCCTGGAACCCGGGAACATGGTGCTGATGCTCGCGGTCCTGTTCGGACTGGCCACCGACTACGAGGTGTTCCTGCTGTCGCGGGTGCGGGAGGAGTGGGACGCCACCGGGGACAACACCCAGGCCGTCGCGTCCGGGCTGCAGCGCACCGGCGGGATCATCACGGCGGCGGCACTGCTGCTCATGGTGGTGCTGGGCGGGTTCGCGACCGGCGGCACGACGACGATCAAGGTGCTCGGCGTCGGCATGGTGGTCGCCGTGGCCATCGACGCGGCGCTGGTCCGGGCGGTGCTGGTGCCCGCCACGATGCGCCTGCTGGGCCGCTGGAACTGGTGGGCCCCCGGGCCCCTGGGCCTGGTCTACCGCCGCTACGGCATCAAGGAGGCCTGACCGCGGCTGACCTCCTGCTCTGCGGGGCCCCGGTTTCCGCGACCCGGTGCGCCGCCTGCGGGCCAAGATCGCTGTTTCGGGTCGGAAAGTGCGGTTGGACCTCACTTCCTGACCCGGAACAGCGATCTTCCGTCCGCATCGCGAACTCGGATCATGGTTAGCGGTGATCTGAGCCCGCAATCCGTTGCCGGATCACGTGATAGGCGAGCCCACAAGCCAGGTTTGCGCGCCTTTGGGACGGCCACATTGCCGCGTACTCCCGGCGCTGGGCGGAGGTCATCTGGCCTCTGGCCCGCAGCGTGCCCAGTTCGCGAGAACGTTGTGCCAGGGCGGCGAGCCGCTCCACGTCGCCGACGGTGGCGACGCCCTTGCCGAGCCATTCCTCGACCTGTTCCGTCGCCGCTCCCCGGACCGCGCCAGCGTCGTCAGGCATGGGGGAGTGGTAGAGAGCCACGGCGAGTTCGCCGTACGGGAGGTGTGACAGGTGGTCTGCCGGTCCAGCGTCCATGGGGTGACTCCGCTCTAAGGGAGTGACAGCTGTCGCTGTGAACCTTACTGCCTTACTACTTAAGTCATCAAGGTAGTGCGCGGGTAGAGTGCGCGTCATGGAACCTTCGGGCGAGCGGGTGGCCGAGCCGATCTCCTACGTGCTGCCACAGCCCGCGGGTGCGCCCGACGCGTGGACGGCTGAAGCCGCGCAACTCGGTGGGGTCGGCTCGCAGCGCCTGCTGGAGGTCGCCGAGGTAGCCGCGCCGTCGGCCGTGGCGGACGTCCTCGGCTCCCAGGTGGTGGTGCGCCGCCGCCTGGTGCTGCTGGACGGCAGGCCGGTGGAGCTGGCCGACTCGTACTACCCGCTGGAGGTCGCGCGCGGCACCGGGCTCGCCGAGTCTGCTCGGATTCGCGGCGGTTCGCCGACGCTGCTCGCCGCGCTGGGCCACCTGCCCGCCGAAGTGGCCGAGGAACTGGTGGTCAGGCCGGGCACGGCGGCGGAGACGGCCGCCCTCGACCTGAGGGACGGCAGCCTGGTGGTGCAGCTGTTCCGGGTGACGTGTGGCCGCGACGGCAGGCCGTACGAGGTCGCGGTGATGGTGATGCGCCCCGAGGGACGGGTGTTCCGGTATCGCACGAAAGTGGGCGACGATGGCGTATCGCGACAGTAGGCCTCGCCACCATCAGATCGCGGCCGAGCTGCGCGCCTTGATCATGTCGGGTGACCTGCCGCCCGGTGCACGTCTGGAGTCGACGCAGCAGCTCGTGTCCCGGTTCGCGGTGACCGGTCAAACGGTGCAGCGGGCGCTGGCCGTGCTCAAGGAAGAGGGATTCGTCGTCGGCCGTGCCGGGCTGGGTGTGTTCGTGCGCGAGCTGTCGCCGATTGCCGTCGAGCCCGCCGCATACATGCCACCCGCCCAGCCCGGTGCCGGTTCCCGCTGGACCGATGGCGCCGGGCGCGGGCGTGGTCGCGTGCACCTGGTGGATGTGCGCGAGGTGCAGCCGCCCGGCGCCGTGAATTTCGCATTGGGGCTCGCCGTCGACAGCGCGGTCCAGTTGCGCCAGCAGGTGTTGCTGCTGGACGAGGAGCCGGTCGAGCTGGCCTGGCTGTACTTCCCGCTGGAACTGGCCCGCGGCACCGCGCTGGCGGAGCGGAAACTGATCCGCGGCGGCATACCGCGCCTGCTGGCCGACGCGGGACATCCGCCGGTCGAGTGGACGGACCAGATCTCGGCCCGCCCTGCCACAGCCGAGGAAGCGCGGCTGCTCGAACTACCGGGTGAGGTTCCGGTGCTGCGCACCGCCCGTACGGTATTCACCACGGACCGCCGGCCGATCGAGGCGAGTGTGCTCGTCAAGGGAGCGCACCGGTACGAACTCTCGTACCGCCAGACCGTGGTTCCGGACGGCAGGGTGTAGAAGGCATGTGAAGCCTCACCATCGCGGAATTGCCGTAAAGAGGGTGTCTCCGCGGGCCTGTTGAGGTGGTGATCCGTTTCTGTGGACGCTGGACGTCGTCAGCGTCAGCGTCAGCGTCCACGAAAACGGATCTTGGGTGGTGGTGTCGCGGGCGGATACCGTCGGGACATAAGACGTTCATCTGATCACGGGATGGGCGATGTCTGGGGCGCTTAGCGTGCTCGCTGACAGACATCGACCATCGTGGAGGTCTATCGTGGACCGTCGTAACGTGTTGCGGGCCGGGGTCGTGGGCGGCGCGGCCGCCGCCTTCTCGGGTGCGCTGTGGAAAGAGGCGTTCGCCGCACCGGCCCAGCCCGGCCCGGGGCCGTACGGGGCGCTGCAGGCCGCCGACGCCAACGGCATCATGCTGCCCTCCGGCTTCACCAGCCGGGTCATCGCACGGTCCAGTCAGACCGTGCCCGGCACGTCGTACACCTGGCACGCCGCCCCCGACGGCGGGGCGTGCTTCGCCGACAGCTCGGGCTGGATCTACGTGTCCAACTCCGAGGTGTCCGCGGGCGGGGCGTCGGCGGTGAAGTTCACCTCCGGCGGCACCGTCACCAGCGCGTACCGGATCCTTTCGGGGACCTCCACGAACTGCGCTGGCGGGCATACCCCGTGGAACACCTGGCTGTCCTGCGAGGAGACGTCGACCGGCCGGGTCTGGGAGACCGACCCGTGGGGCGTGAACGCGGCCGCGGCCCGCCCGGCGATGGGCCGGTTCAAGCACGAGGCCGCCGCCTGCGACCCGGTGAACCACGTCATCTACCTGACCGAGGACCAGAGTGACGGGTGTTTCTACCGGTTCATCCCGAACACCTGGGGAAACCTCGCCACCGGCACGCTCCAGGTGGCCAAGGGCGGTTCCGGCACGAACGTCACGCTCACCTGGGCGACCGTGCCCGACCCGGACGGCTCGCCGACCGCGACCCGCAACCAGGTCAGCGGCGTGAAGCGGTTCAACGGCGGCGAAGGCTGCTGGTACGACAACGGCATCGTCTACTTCACCACCAAGGGCGACAACCGCGTCTGGGCGTACCACACCGCGACGTCGCAGATCGAGTTGGCGTACGACGACTCGCTGGTGAGCGGCACGCCGCCGCTGACCGGAGTCGACAACATCACCGGCAGCGCGACCAGCGGGGACCTGTTCGTCGCCGAGGACGGCGGCAACCTGGAGATCTGCGTCATCACCCCGGACGACGTCATCGCGCCGTTCCTGCGCATCACCGGGCAGAGCTCCTCGGAGGTCACCGGACCGGCGTTCAACCCGGTCGGCAACCGCTTCTACTTCTCGTCCCAGCGAGGCACCTCGGGCTCCTCGTCGGGCGGCATCACGTATGAGGTCACCGGACCGTTCCGCAGCTGACCTGAGGCGCTCGCCGGGCCGTGCCGAGGGCGCGGGCCGGCGAGCATTCCGCTCCGTTGACCTTCCTCGGGCCGGTGGCCATACTGCCCCGATGCAGTTGCACGGTGACGACACGGTCCAGGTGACCTGGCTGTGGGATCGGCCCGAATTCCGGCGCCTGGCCGCGCTGCACCGGGCCGACCAGAACCGGGTGAGCACCTTCGTCGCGCTGGTCAGCGGCACGGTCGCGCTGTGGATGGTCTACCTGTGGCACGAGGGTGAGGCCTGGCCCTTCCCCTTCGGCGCCGTCTGGCTGGGCCTGCTCACCGTGCTGTTCGCCGGGGACGCGGCACTGTCCGCGTGGCTGGCCGTGCGCGGCACGCCCGACGTGAAGTACGCGCCGACGACGGTGCGGATCGACACGCTCGGGGTGCGGCTCACGACCGGCAGCGGAGAGGTCTTCTACAGCTGGTCCGGCCTGTCGCAGGTGGCGCGGCCCGACTACTTCTGGCGGTTCGTCGCGGCCGGGGTCGGCGAGATCACGGTGCCCCGGCGGCTGATCACCCCCGCCGACGACGCGGCGATCGCGGTCGTCGTCGACCGGTACGCCCACCGGGTCGGCCGGCCCGACGACATGCCCCCACCGACGGAGGTCTGAGGTGCGCCTGGAAACCGCGCGGCTGGTCATCCGGCAGTGGACCGGCGGTTCCGCCGACCTGGCCCGCAACTACGACATCTACCGGCGCGACGAGGTCACCCGCTGGCTCGGCATGTCCACGCCGCTGGCCGACCCGGCGCAGTCCCAGCTCGTCATCGACCGGCGGCGCGAGTTCTACGCCGCCGAACCCGGCTACGGCGTCTGGGCGGTCGAGCGGCGCGACACGGGTGCGGTCGCCGGGTCGGTGCTGCTCAAGCCGCTGCCGACCCCGTCCGACGGCCCCGGCCGGGGCGAGGTCGAGATCGGTTGGCACTTCCACCCCGACTCCTGGGGCCACGGGTACGCCACCGAGGCGGCGCGGGCCGTGCTGGCGTACGGCTGGGCGCTCGGGCTGGCCGAGATCCACGCCATCGCCCGCCCCGACAACGCGCCCTCGCTGGCGTTGATGCGCCGCCTCGGCATGACCCACGTCGGCCGCACCCACCGCTGGTACGACATGGAGGCCGAGCTGTACGTGATCAAGAAAGAGGGGCCCGACGAGTAGCCCGCTCAGCGGGCACCCAGTGGGCTCGGCGAGAATGAAGGAATGATCCCCCGCGAGATAGTGCTCCTCGGCTCCACCGGGTCGATCGGCACGCAGGCCATGGACATCGTGCGCCGCAATCCGGACCGGTTCCGGGTCGTCGCGCTGGGCGCGGGTGGCGGCAACGTGGCCCTGCTGGCGCAGCAGGCGCTGGAGCTGGGGGTCGAGGCGGTCGGGGTGGCCAAGTCCACCGCGGCGCAGGACCTGCAGCTGGCGTTCTACGCCGAGGCGCAGCGCCGCGGGTGGTCGTCCGGCGACTTCAAGCTGCCGAAGATCCTCGCCGGCCCGCAGGCGATGACCGAGCTGGCCCAGTGGCCCGCGGACATCGTGCTCAACGGCGTCGTCGGCTCGCTGGGGCTCGCGCCGACGCTGGCCGCGCTGCGGGCGGGGCGCATCCTCGCGCTGGCCAACAAGGAGTCGCTGGTGGCCGGTGGGCCGCTGGTGCGGGCGGTGGCCAAGCCGGGGCAGATCGTGCCGGTGGACAGCGAGCACTCGGCGCTGGCGCAGTGCCTGCGCGGCGGCTCCCGGGCCGAGGTGCGCAAGCTGATCCTGACCGCGAGCGGGGGCGCGTTCCGCGGCCGCCGTCGTGAGGAGCTGGGCGCGGTCACCGTCGAGGAGGCGCTCAAGCACCCGACGTGGGACATGGGCCCGGTGGTGACGATCAACTCGGCGACGCTGGTGAACAAGGGTCTCGAGGTGATCGAGGCGCACGAGCTGTTCGACGTGGCGTACGACGACATCGAGGTCATGGTGCACCCGCAGTCGGTGCTGCACTCCCTCGTCGAGTTCACCGACGGTTCGACGCTGGCGCAGGCCAGCCCGCCGGACATGCGGCTGCCGATCGCGCTGGCGCTGGGCTGGCCGGACCGGGTGCCGGAGGCGGCCGCCCCGGTCGACTGGACGCTCGCGCACAACTGGGAGCTGCGCCCGCTGGACACCGAGGCGTTCCCGGCGGTGGAGCTGGCCAAGGCCGCGGGCCGGGCCGGGCGCTGCCGGCCGGCGATCTACAACGCGGCGAACGAGGAGTGTGTGGCGGCTTTCACAGCGGGCCGTCTGCCGTTCCTGGCCATCGTCGACACCGTCGGGGAGATCCTCGACGGTGCGCCCGACTTCGACGAACCGGGTACCGTCGAGGACGTGCTCGCCGCGGAGCACTGGGCGCGCACGCGCGCACATGACCTGATCAAGGAGAAGAGCGCCTGATGAACGCCCTGGGGATCGCCCTCTTCGCGCTTGTCATCCTGATCTCCGTAAGCCTGCACGAAGCCGGCCACATGGGCACGGCGAAGGCCTTCGGCATGAAGGTGACCCGGTATTTCGTGGGCTTCGGTCCCACCCTGTGGTCGTTCCGCCGCGGCGAGACCGAGTACGGGCTCAAGGGCATCCCGCTCGGCGGCTTCGTCAAGATCGTCGGCATGACGCCGCAGGACGAGGACGCCGACGACCCGAAGGCGATGTGGCGCTTCCCGGTGTGGAAGCGCTCGATCGTGATGTCGGCCGGCTCGATCGTGCACTTCATCCTGGCCGCGGTCGCGATCTGGGGGCTGGCGGTCTTCTCCGGCCTGCCCAACCCGGACCTGCCGACCAAGGTGCCCAGCGACGGCCAGCCGGCCGTGCTGACGGTGCAGCCGTGCGTGGTGACCAGCCTGCCGCTGCGCGCCTGCGAGGCGAAGGATCCGGCCAGCCCGGCGAGCCAGGCCGGTCTGCGCAACGGCGACAAGCTGATCGCGGTGAACGGCACCGCGGTGGCCAACTGGGGCGATGCGATCAAGCAGATCCGGCCGCTGACCGCGGGCCAGACCGCCACGATGACGGTCCTGCGCGACGGCGCACCGCAGACCCTGCAGCTGACGCCCGCGACGGTCGAGCGCGAGATGAGCGACGGCAGCGTGCAGAAGGTCGCCGCGATCGGTGTCGGCCTGGACGCGACGGTTCCCTACCTGGTCAAGTACGGCCCCGGCGAGGCTGTCGGCGCGAGTGCCCAGTACGCCGGGACCATGGTCGGCGCGACGTTCGAGGCGCTCAAGGAGTTCCCGAAGCGGATCCCGGCGCTGTTCTCGGCCATCGGCGGGGAGAAGCGCGACCCGAACACCCCGATCAGCGTGGTGGGCATCAGCATCCTGGGCGGCGAGGCCGCGCAGGAGGGCGCATGGAGCATGTTCGTCGGGCTGTTCATCGCGTTCAACCTGTTCATCGGCATCTTCAACCTGCTGCCGCTGCTTCCCCTGGACGGGGGACACCTGTTCATCGCGTGGTTCGAGAGAATTCGTTCATGGGTGTACGCGCGGTTGCACAAGCCCGACCCGGGCCGGGTCGACTACTTCAAGCTGATGCCCCTGACCTATACGGTCATCCTGATCTTCGGTGCGTTCACCCTGCTGACCGTCACCGCGGACCTCGTCAACCCCATCTCGATCTACAAGTGAGTGTGCTGTGACTGCGATCAACCTTGGTATGCCGGCTGCTCCCCCCATGCCGCTCGCGCCGCGGCGCCAGAGCCGGCAGATCATGGTCGGCAGCGTGCCGGTCGGCGGGGGAGCGCCGGTCAGCGTGCAGTCGATGACGACCACCCTGACCTCCGACGTCAACGCGACCCTGCAGCAGATCGCGGAGCTCACCGCGTCCGGCTGCCAGATCGTGCGGGTGGCGGTGCCCTCCCAGGACGACGTCGAGGCGCTGCCTGCGATCGCGCGCAAGTCGCCGATCCCGGTGATCGCCGACATCCACTTCCAGCCCAAGTACGTGTTCGCGGCGATCGACGCGGGCTGCGCGGCGGTCCGGGTGAACCCGGGCAACATCCGGCAGTTCGACGACAAGGTCAAGGAGATCGCCGCGGCGGCCTCGGCGGCCGGCGTGCCGATCCGCATCGGCGTGAACGCGGGCTCGCTCGACAAGCGCCTGCTGGAGAAGTACGGCAAGCCCACCGCGGAGGCGCTGGTCGAGTCGGCGCTGTGGGAGTGCTCGCTGTTCGAGGAGCATGGCTTCCGTGACATCAAGATCAGCGTCAAGCACAACGACCCGGTCGTGATGATCCGGGCGTACCGGCTGCTCGCGCAGCAGTGCGACTACCCGCTGCACCTCGGGGTGACCGAGGCGGGCCCGGCGTTCCAGGGCACCGTGAAGTCGGCGGTGGCGTTCGGCGCGCTGCTGGCCGAGGGCATCGGCGACACCATCCGGGTGTCGCTGTCCGCCCCGCCGGTCGAGGAGATCAAGGTCGGCACCGCGATCCTGGAGTCGCTGAACCTCAAGGAGCGGGGCCTGGAGATCGTGTCCTGCCCGTCCTGCGGCCGCGCCCAGGTCGACGTGTACACGCTCGCCGAGCAGGTCACCGCAGCCCTGGAAGGCTTCCCCGCGCCGCTGCGCGTGGCCGTCATGGGCTGCGTCGTCAACGGCCCCGGCGAGGCCCGCGAGGCCGACCTCGGCGTCGCCTCCGGCAACGGCAAGGGCCAGATCTTCGTCAAGGGCCAGGTCATCAAGACCGTGCCCGAGTCGATGATCGTCGAGACCCTGGTCGAGGAGGCCATGAAGATCGCCGCCGACATGGGCATCGACCCGCTCGGCGACGACGCGCCCACCCCCGCGGTGGTCACGGTCCACTGACCCGGTGACGCGAGAAGGCCCCGTTCCTGAGGAACGGGGCCTTCGTCGTCGGGGGTCACTCGGCGAGGATGGAGTAGAGCTTGCGCTTGGTGTCCTGGAGGGTTTCCAGGGCCTGCTGTCGCTGGGCCGGGGTGCCGGACATGGCGACCTGGCGCAGGGCGCCCATGATGGCGAAGCCGGCCTCGCGGAACTCCTGGGACTGTGCGATGTGGTCGGCGTCGAAGTCCTGCCACGGCCGGCCCTGGCCGGACTCGCCGGCCCGCTCCGCCTCGGCCCGGCCGGTCTCGGTGAGGGTGAACCGCTTGCGCCCGCCGCTCTCCTCGCTGACGATCAGGCCCTCGTCCTCCAGCAGCTGCAGCGTCGGGTAGATCGAGCCGGGGCTCGGCCGCCACACCCCGCCGGTGCGGGTCTCCAGCTCGGAGATCATCTCGTATCCGTGCATCGGGCGCTCGAGCAGCAGGCCCAGCACCGCCGCGCGGGTGTTGCCGCGCCGGCCGCGTCCCCGGCCGTGCCCGCGTCCGTGGCCGAAGCCGCCGGGGCCGAACGGGGGCCGCATCGGCCCGAAGGCGAACAGCCGGGGGTCATGGCCATGCCCCGGGCCGTGTCCGTGCTCGTGCTCGTGCGTGTCGTGTCCGTGGTGTCGTCGGAACATGTCGTTTTCTCCTGGTTCGTTCAGTGGGCCCGCAGGCGCGGGCTCTCTCGTGATTATCGTCGACGTATCAACGATGTGTTTACGATATATCGGCAACCTGTCGGCGACAACCTCGTTTCCCGGGGATACCACTGGCGGCCCGCGCGGATCTCATTAGGCTGTGGTCATGCTCACCCTTCCGGTGCGGCAGCTGGCCGAAGCTGACCGCGCCGCAGTGGAACGCCTGCTTGCGGCGTATCCGATCGCGGCGGCGCAGGTGGCTGAGCGGGTGGCGATACGCGGGCTGGGCTGGCGCGCCGACGGCAGGCTCTACGGCTACGGCAGCCGCCGGCACCCCGAGGCGGTGCTCTGGTCGGGCGGGCAGGTCTCCCCGGTCGGCGCCGACGCCGCCGCGGTGGCCGCGTTCGCCGAGATGGTCTCCGGGCAGCCCCGCGTGTGCGCGTCGCTGGTGGGGGAGTCGGAGGCGGTGCTGGGCCTGTGGGAGCTGCTGCGGCCGGCCTGGGGTCCCGAGCGCACGGTGCGCGCCCACCAGCCGCTGCTGGTCGTGGAGACCCCGCCCGCGGTGGCCGCCGACCCGCTGGTGCGCCAGGTCCGGCCCGACGAGGTCGACCTCGTCTTCCCGGCATCGGTGGCGATGTACACCGAGGAGGTCGGCGTGTCGCCGCTGGGCGACGACGGGGGGCGCGGTTATCGCGGGCGCGTCGCCGAGCTGGTGAAGGCGGGGCGGTCGTACGCCCGGATCGTCGACGGCACGGTGGTGTTCAAGGCCGAGCTGGCGGTGGTGACCCGCCATACCGCGCAGGTCCAGGGGGTCTGGGTGGACCCGTCCTGGCGCGGGCGCGGCTTCGCGATAGCCGGCATGGCGGCCGTGGTGCGCGACGCGCTGCGCCGGGTCGCGCCGACCGTCAGCCTGTACGTCAACGACTTCAACACCCCGGCCCGCCGCGTGTACCAGCGGCTGGGCTTCCGGCAGGTGGGCGCGTTCGCGACGGTCCTGTTCTGACGGTCCGGCCGGACGGCGCGCCACGCCGAAGTCACGACCATTTTCGTGACTTTGAGCACCTAGCTAACTACGTTAAGTAACGATAGTGGCTGACCAGATGTGACGGCCGGCGAGGTGACTACCCCCATGGGGCGGATCGTTAAACAGCTCTCTGACACCACCACCAAGTACTACTGGTATCCCGGAGAGAAGCAGGAGTGGATCCGTGCCGTGGTCGCCGTCGGCACCGGCGGCGCGTCCGCCGCGCTGCTGATGATGCTGACCCGCAACACCCTCGCGGCCGTGGTGACCGGCTGCGCGGTCACCCTCGCCGTGTCGGGTTTCAACTTCGGACGGCGTGACGCCAAGGCGCTGTCCGGCTTCCCGAACCTCAGCGACAAGGCCGCGCGCCGCGCCGCGATCTCCCACTCCGGCCGGGCCGCCTGGCGGGCGAGCGCGCACGGGGTCGGCGGCGCGGTGGCCGCCATCGTGGTGCTCAACCTGGCCCACCACGGCTGGGTCGCCGACTGGCTGCTGCCCGTGGTGCCGGCCGTGGTCGGCGCGCTCGCCCACCAGACCGGCATGATCTGGGAACAGCTCGCCAGCACGGTCACCAGCCCAGGCCCTGCCGCCACTCCAGCCGCCAAACCCTCCACCGAGTGACCCGGACGCGGTCTCCTGGCTTGTTTGCGGTTTCGGGGAAACTGCGGCAATGGGCCGCCGACTCCAGCTGTTTCCCTGAAACCGCAGCCCGAGCCGGCCGAGGGTCAGCGGCGGAGGGTGTCCAGGGCGCGGGAGGTGGTCCAGTCGCGGTTGGCGGCGGGGGCGCCGAAACGTTCGGGGAGCAGGGCGTCGAGTTCCCAGCTCGGGGTGCCTGAGGTGATCCATTCGGCGAGGTGGCGGCCGAGGCCGCCGGCCAGGCCCATGCCGTGCAGGCCGAACCCGGCCGCGATCCACAGGCCGGGCAGGGCGGAGCGGCCCGCCAGCGGGGCGCCGTCGGGAGTGAACGCCTCCACCCCGTGCATGATCTTCGCCAGCTTGGTGCGGCGCAGCTCCGGCATACGCTCACCGGCCAGCTGCCACAGCGGGGCGAACGCCTCCTCGTCGGGCGCGGCCAGCTCACGGGCCTTGGCCAGGGGTTCGGCGTCGCCGGCCGGCCAGGCGGGCACCGGGTCGGGCCGACTGCCGCCGACGATGACGCAACCGTTGGCTGCTCGCAGGTAGAGCGACTGCTCGGGGATCCGGCAGGTGGGCGTGGCGTCCGGGTCGAGCGCGGGGTGCAGCACCTCGCTGACGCCGTACTGGTGCAGGATCGGCACGACCGGGACCACGACGCCGGCCATCGCCCCGACGGCGCCCGCCGCCGCCCCCGCCGCGTTGATCACGAGTGGGGTCTCGATGACGCCGTCGCTGGTGTGCACCGCGCGGACCTGCCCGCCGGTGGTGTCGATGCCGGTGACCCGGACTCCGGTGCGGATGCTCACCCCGTGCGCGACGGCCCCCGCGACCAGCGCGTTCACGAAGTCCTTCGGGCGCACGAAGCCCTCGCCCGGCAGCCAGGCCGCGGCCTGCACGTCGGACAGGTCGAGCCGGGGGACCAGGTTCATGGTTGCCGACGCGCCGCGCAGCTCGAGCGGCACGCCCAGCTCGTCGGCGCGGCGGGCCAGCCGGCGCAGCTCGTCGACGTGGGCGTGGCTGAGCGCGAGCCGCAGCCCGCCGACCGGACGCCAGCCGGGGTCGTGCCCGGTCTCGGCGCGCAGCATGGCCGCCAGGGCAGGCAGGTATCCGGCCAGCCGGGCGTGCCAGCCGGGGCCGTCCGGGCCGCGCATGGAGGTGACGAATCCGGCGGTGTGCCAGGTGCTGCCGTCGGTGAGCTCGTGCTGCTCCAGCAGCACCGTGTCGCGCCACCCGGCCCGGCCGAGATGGTAGGCCAGGGAGCAGCCGACCACGCCGCCCCCGATGATCACCGCCCGTGCGCTCGCTCCCATCTGGTCAGTCGTACCCGCTACAACCCCCGAACGGAAGCCCTCGGTCACAACTTTGCGCCCTCCGCACCCCCGCCCTCGTCGCAACTCTTGAAGACTTGCGGCCTGAACCGGCGGCGGAAGCCGCAAGTCTTCAACAGTTGCCGCAGGGGGTGGGGGCGGTGCGCCACGATCAGCGATGTATTCGGGTTTGTTGACGTGGGTGGGTGGGGGCGGTAGACCTTGTGGGCATGTGGTCGGTGGAGCGCCTGCGCGCGATGGTGGAGGCGGGCGACATCGACACGGTGTTGCTGGCCATGACGGACATGCAGGGCCGCCTGCAGGGCAAGCGGTTGCACGCGGCCTACTTCCTGGACGAGGTGGTGGGGCACGGCAGCGAGGCGTGCAACTACCTGCTCGCGGTGGACGTGGAGATGACCCCGGTCGACGGGTACGCCGTCTCCGGCTGGTCGCAGGGCTACGGCGACTTCGTGCTGCGGCCCGATCTGGACACGCTGCGCCCGATCCCGTGGCTGCCCGGCACGGTGCTGGTGATGTCCGATGTGCTGTGGCACGACGGTTCGCCGGTGGTGCAGTCGCCGCGGCAGATCCTGCGCCGGCAGCTGGACCGCCTCGCCGAGCGGGGGCTGACCGCGTACATCGGCACGGAGCTGGAGTTCGTGGTCTACGCCGACACCTACGAGCAGGCGGCGGCCAAGCGCTACCAGGGGCTGACCCCGGCCAACGGCTACAACGTCGACTACTCGCTGCTGGGCACCTCCCGGGTGGAGCCGCTGCTGCGGGCGATCCGGCTGGGCATGGCCGGGGCGGGGCTGGCCCCGGAGAGCGCCAAGGGCGAGTGCAACCTGGGCCAGCACGAGATCGCCTTCCGGTACGCCGAGGCGCTGAAGACGGCCGACCAGCACTCGATCTACAAGCACGGGGCCAAGGAGATCGCCGCCGCGCAGGGCATGTCGCTGACCTTCATGGCCAAACCGAACCAGCGCGAGGGCAACTCGTGCCACATCCACTTCTCGCTGCGCGACGAGCAGGGACGGCCGGTGATGGCCGAGCACGACCGGTTGAGCCCGCTGGGCGAGCAGGTGCTGGCCGGGATGCTGGCGACGACGGCCGAGATGAGCGTGCTGTACGCGCCGAACATCAACTCGTACAAGCGATACCAGGCGGGGTCGTTCGCGCCGACGGCGCTGCGCTGGGGGCGCGACAACCGCACCTGTGCGCTGCGCCTCGTCGGCCACGACCACTCGCTGCGGGTGGAGCACCGCTCGCCGGGGGGCGACGTCAACCCGTACCTGGCGATCGCGGCGCTGGTCGCCGGTGCGCTGCACGGCATGGACAACGAGCTGCCGCTGGAGCCCGTGTTCACCGGCAACGCCTACGCGGACCCGGCCGCGCCGCGCATGCCCGCCACGCTGCGCGACGCGCTGCTGCGGTGGGAGTCGGGCGCGGTGGCCCGGGAGGCGTTCGGCGACGCCGTGGTCGAGCACTACGGGCACGCCGCTCAGGTGGAACTGGCCGCGTACGACGCCGCGGTGACGGACTGGGAACTGGTGCGGGGGTTCGAGCGACTGTGAAGATCATCAACCCGGTCACCGAGGAGCTGATCACCTCGGTGGAGCCGGTGGACGCGGCCGGGGTGGACACGGCCGTGCGGGCCGCCGCGAAGGCGTTCGAGAGCTGGCGCAACGTGTCTCCGGGCGACCGGGCCCGGCTGCTGCGCCGCTTCGCGGCCGTGGTCGACGCGCACGTCGAGGAGCTGGCGCTGCTGGAGGTGCGCAATGCCGGGCACACCGTCGGCAACGCGCGCTGGGAGGCCGGCAACGTCCGCGACCTGCTCGACTACTACTCCGGCGCGCCGGAACGGCTGTCCGGGCGGCAGATCCCGGTGGCGGGCGGCGTGGACGTGACGTTCCACGAGCCGCTGGGCGTGGTCGGCGTGATCGTGCCGTGGAACTTCCCGATGCCGATCGCCGCGTGGGGCTTCGCCCCGGCGCTGGCCGCGGGCAACACGGTCATCGTGAAACCGGCCGAGACCACGCCGCTGACCGCACTGCGCCTGGCCGAGCTGGCCCTGGAAGCGGGCCTGCCGCCGGGCGTGCTGACCGTCCTGCCGGGCCATGGCGAGGTCACCGGGCAGGCGCTGGTGACCCATCCGGGCGTACGCAAGATCTGCTTCACCGGATCCGCCGAGGTGGGCCGCCAGATCATGGCCACCTGCGCCGCCGACCTGACCCGGGTGACCCTGGAACTGGGCGGCAAGAACTCCACCCTGCTGTTCGCCGACGCCGACCTGGACAAGGCCGCCGCCGCGCTGCCCGGGGCCGTCTTCGACAACGCCGGACAGGACTGCTGCGCCCGCTCCCGGCTGCTCGTCCAGCGCGAGGTGTACGACGACTTCCTGGCCCTGCTGGAGCCGCACGTCGCCGCCTGGCGCTGCGGCGACCCGATGGACCCGGCCACCGGCATGGGCCCGCTCATCACCGCCGAGCAGCGCACCCGCGTCGCGGGCTACGTGGCCGGCGCGGACGTGCTGATGCGCGGCGACGCGCCCACCGGGGCCGGCTTCTGGCACCCGGCGACGGTGCTGGCGGCCCGCGGCGCCGGCGAGCGGCACTGGCGCGAGGAGGTCTTCGGGCCGGTGCTGTCGGTGCTGGCCTTCGACGGCGAGGACGAGGCGCTGCGGCTGGCCAACGACACCGAGTACGGCCTGTCCGGTTCGATCTGGACCCGCGACGTGGGCCGCGCGCTGCGGCTGGCCCGCGGCGTCGAGGCGGGGGTGCTGAGCGTGAACTCGCACTCCTCGGTGCGCTACTGGACCCCGTTCGGCGGGGCCAAGCAGTCCGGCCTGGGTCGCGAGCTGGGCCCGGACGCCCCGCTGGCGTTCACCGAGACCAAGAACGTCTTCATCTCCACCGAGTGAAACTCCAGCGGTGCCCCGCCCGCGTCCCGCACGCTGTAAGCACGGGTCGCGGGCGCCACCGGTCATCGGAACAGCGAAGGGCAGGCAGAGGCAGGGCATGGGGCGGTTGCAGGACCGGGTGGCGGTCATCAGCGGAGCGGCCAGCGGCATCGGCGCGGCCACGGCGCGGCGGTTCGCGTCGGAGGGCGCGTACGTGGTCGCCGTCGACCTCGCCGCGGAAGCGGGCAAGAAGATCGCCGAGGAGGTCGGCGGGGAGTTCGTGCAGTGCGACGTCTCCGACGAAGAGCAGGTGCGCGAGCTGTTCGACGGCGTCGCGGCCCGGCGCGGGCGCGTGGACATCGCGTTCAACAACGCGGGGATCTCCCCGCCCGACGACGACTCGATCCTCGACACCGGGCTCGACGCCTGGGAGCGGGTGCTCCGGGTCAACACCACCAGCGTCTACCTGTGCTGCAAGTACGCCCTGCCGCACATGCTCGCCGCGGGCAAGGGCTCGATCATCAACACGGCCAGCTTCGTCGCCCTGATGGGTGCGGCGACCAGTCAGATCGCTTACACCGCCAGCAAGGGCGGCGTGCTGGCGATGAGCCGCGAGCTGGGCGTGCAGTTCGCCCGGCAGGGGGTGCGGGTCAACGCGCTGTGCCCCGGCCCGGTGGCCACCCCGCTGCTGATGGAGCTGTTCGCGAAGGATCCGGAGCGGGCGGCTCGCCGACTCGTCCATGTCCCGATGGGCCGGTTCGCCGAGCCCGAAGAGATCGCCGCGGCGGTAGCGTTTCTCGCCAGTGACGACTCCTCATTCATCACCGCCTCCCAGTTCGTCGTGGACGGGGGCATTACCGGGGCCTATGTGACGCCGTTGTGAGCGATGTGACCAGACCGTTGATCGGTATCACCACCTATGTGGAAACGACCCGATTCCTCGTGCACGACACGCGCGCCGCGGTGGTGCCCTGGGCCTACACGGAGCAGGTGGCCAAGGCGGGCGGCCGGCCGGTGCTCGTGCCCCCCATGCTCGACGGCGGCGTCGAGGTCCTCGACGGCCTCGACGGGCTGATCGTCGCGGGCGGCGCCGACGTCGAACCGGCCCGCTACGGCGAGGCGCCGCACCCGAAGGTCTACACCAGCCCGCTGCGCGACGCGGGCGAGCTGCCGCTGGTGCGCATCGCGCTGAAGACCGGCCTGCCGCTGCTCGGCGTCTGCCGCGGCATGCAGGTGATGACGGTGGCCTCCGGCGGGCGGCTGCACCAGCACCTGCCCGACGTGCCCGGCAGCGGCGAGCACACCACCCACGGCCCGGTGAAGGTGTACGCCGAGCACCCGGTGCGTTTCGCCACCGGCTCGCGCCTGCGGGAGCTGTACGGCGCGGAGGCGGTCGTGAACTCGTACCACCACCAGGCCGTCAAGGACCCGGGCCGGCTGGTGCCGACGGGCTGGTGCACCACCGACGACCTGATCGAGTCGGTCGAGCACCCGGACCACCCGTTCGCGGTCGGGGTGCAGTGGCACCCGGAGGACATGGCCACCAACGCCCTGTTCCAGGCCCTGGTGAACGCGGCCACCCAGGTCCGCCACGCCCGCGCCAACCGCGCCGAGTTCTTCGCCACGGTCTGACGCACCCCGTTTTTCATAGACGTTGGCCTATTACATTGACTTCGATCTCCTCTGAGTCAACGTAATAGGCCAACGTCTATGCGGGGCAGGTGGCGCGCCGGGGTGGTGGTCGTCCCGTCAGGTGGCCAGGGGGCGGCGAGGGGGAGTGGAGCGGGGTAGCGTCGCGGGCATGGGCAAGGTGTACGAGCAGATCGACGACCGGATCCGTGAGTTCCTGATGGCGCAGCGGGTCTTCTTCGTGGCCACCGCGCCGTCCGACCCGGACGGCCACGTCAACCTCTCGCCCAAGGGCCTGACCGACTCCTTCGCGGTGCTCAGCCCCCACCAGGTGGCTTACTACGAATACGGCGGCTCGGGCATCGAGACCATGGCGCACCTGCGCGACAACAACCGCATCGTGCTGATGGTCTGCGCGTTCGACGGCCCGCCCAAGATCTACCGGCTGCACGGGCACGGGGAGTCGGTGCTCGCCGAGGACCCGCGCGCCGCCGAGCTGATCAAGCAGTTCCCGGCCCCGCCGCACGTCGGCCTGCGCAGCATCGTCGTGATCGACGTCACTCGTGTCTCGGACTCCTGCGGTTACGGCGTGCCCCTGATGTCGTACGAGGGCGACCGCGACCTGCTCGTCCAGTTCTGGGACCACAAGACGCCCGAACAGCGCGAGCACTACCGGGCCACCCGCAACGCGCACAGCATCGACGGAGCCCCGGTCTTCGCCGAGCGCTAGAGTTCAGGGCATGAACGGCCGCGCGACGCTGACCCCAGGCAAGCTCTCCCCGTGGCGGGAGGTGCCCGCCCACATCCCCCGTCCCGAGTACGTCGGCCGCAAGCAGCCGAAGCGCTGGGACGGCCCGCTCACCCAGGACGCCGAGTCCATCGAGAAGATGCGGGTCGCGGGGCGGATCGCGGCGCAGGCCGTGCAGCTCGCCGGGGAGCACTGCAAGCCGGGGGTCACCACCGACGAGATCGACCGGCTGGTGCACGAGTTCCTGCTCGACCACGACGCCTACCCGTCGACGCTGGGCTACAAGGGCTTCCCCAAGTCCTGCTGCACCAGCCTCAACGAGGTCATCTGCCACGGCATCCCGGACTCGACCGTGATCGAGGACGGCGACATCATCAACGTCGACGTGACGGCGTTCAAGGACGGGCTGCACGGCGACACCGATGCGACGTTCTGCGTCGGGGACGTCGCCGAGGAGGCCCGGCTGCTGGTCGAGCGCACCCACGAGGCCATGATGCGGGGCATCAAGGCGGTCGCGCCGGGCCGCCCGATCAACGTGATCGGCCGGGTCATCGAGTCGTACGCCAAGCGCTTCGGCTACGGCGTGGTGCGCGACTTCGGCGGGCACGGCATCGGCCAGTCCTTCCACAGCGGACTGTTCGTCCCGCACTACGACAACCCGAACGCCGACACCATCATGGTGCCGGGCATGACGTTCACCATCGAGCCCATGATCACGCTCGGCTCCATCGCGTACGAGACCTGGCGCGACTCCTGGACGGTGGTCACCAAGGACCGCCGCTGGACCGCCCAGTTCGAGCACACGCTGGTGGTCACCGAGTCCGGCGCGGACATCCTGACCCTGCCGTGAACCCCGACAAGCCCGACCCCGCCGTGACCGCCGAGAGCGGCGCGCGCCCGGTCGGGCCCGTGCCGGCCGACGCCGGTGCCCGGCCCGCGGACTTGAAGCCGATCGACCACGAGCACGCGGACGTCTCCGGCGGCTGGCTGCGCGCGGCGACGTTCGGCGCGATGGACGGCCTGGTCACCAACATCGGCCTGATCGCGGGCGTGGGCGGCGCCGGAGTCAGCGCGCACACCGTGGTGCTCACCGGCGTGGCGGGTCTGGTCGCCGGGGCCATCTCGATGGGGCTGGGCGAGTACGCCAGCGTGCGCACCGCCAACGAGCAGATCGAGGCCGAGGTCGCCAAGGAGCGCCGGGAGCTGCGGCACAACCCGGCCGCGGAGGCCGCCGAGCTGGCCCAGCGCTGGATCGACCGGGGCATCTCGCCCGAACTGGCCCGGCAGCTCGCCGAAGACCTGCGCACCCAGCCCGACGAGGCCCTGCGCATGCACGTGCGCGAAGAGCTCGGCATCGACCCCGACAGCAAACCGAGCCCCTGGACGGCGGCGATCTCCTCGTTCGTCTGCTTCTCGGTGGGCGCGCTGATCCCGCTGCTCAGCTATCTCTTCGGCAGCGAGTCGCTGTGGCTGGCCCTCGGCATCGGCGGCCTCGGCCTGTTCGTCGTCGGCGCCCTCACCGCCCGCTTCACCCGCCGCCGCTGGTGGGTCGCCGGCCTGCGGCAACTCCTCCTCGGCGCGGCCGCCGCCGGCGCCACCTACCTCATCGGCTCCGCCATCGGCGTCAACGCCGCCTGAGAAAGGAAGGGCACCTTCACATCGCTATACGTAGCGGAAGGTGCCCTTGTTAACGCTCCGAGGCTCTGACCTGGGCAGCAGCGGGTCAGCGGGGGACGAGGCTGAAGATCCGGATCACGCGGTTCGAGGCGCGCTCCTGGTAGGTCTGGTAGGCGGGCCACACCGTCAGCAGCAGCTGCCACAGGCGCTCGCGCTCGGCCCCGTCGGCGAGCACGCCGCGCACCGGGAGCTCGCGTCCGTCGAGGGTGACCACCGCGTCCGGCGTGGCGAGCAGGTTCACCGACCACGCCGGGTGGCCCTGCTGGCCCCAGTTCGAGCCGGTCACCACGAAGTTCTCGCCGTCGCGCACGTACAGCAGCGGTTGGGTCCGTGGCTGGCCGGACTTGCGGCCGGTGGTGGTGAGGATGAGCGTGGGCAGCAGGCCCAGCGCCACGACCCGTCCCTTGGTCAGCTTGGCGACCGCGCGGTCGGCCGGGACGAGGAACTTGCCCATGCGGGCGAACCAACGACGATGGCCCAGGTAACGGGCGAGGCGGGGCAGCATCGGCACAGTGTGCCGCAACCACCCGACCTGCGAAAGACCACAACCCCGACCCGGCCCACCCCCACCTCTCCACCACCCGGGCGGGCCGGCGCCTCGTCGCGCAGTTTCGGGGAAAGTGCAGCAACGGCCGAGGCCGAAGGCGCGGTTTCCCCGAAACTGGACCTTCGGCCCGACCGGCCGCGGACGTCCCAACGTCGGTCGTAGGCGTTTCGAGGTGGGTCGCACCGCATGAGCGCAGGTCACGGCGGAGTGGCGTTAGGAAGGGCACCTTCCGCTACGTATAGCGATGTGAAGGTGCCCTTCCTTTCCTACAGGCGGCGTTCGATGGGGAGGCGGGAGCGGGTGAGCAGGCCTGCGCCGGCCATGGCGACCAGGGGGACGGCCAGCACGATGGCGATCGACTCCCAGGGCAGGAACAGGCGCATCGGGGCTTCGCCGAACCGGATGTGGTCGCCGCCCGCGTTGAGCGCGGCGATCAGCACGGCCGTGGTGCCCAGGCCGGCGAGCACCCCGAGCACGGCGCCCAACCCGGAGATCACCCCGGACTGGCTCAGCGACAGCAGCCGGCGTACCCGCGGGCTGGCCCCGACGGCGCCGAGGGTGGCCAGGTCGGCCCGGCCGTCCGCGGCGGCCAGCCCGGTGGCGATGCCCGCGGCGCCCAGCGCGACGAGCGCCGCCACCACGCCGAGGATCCAGACGATCGGGTCCTCGCGGTACTGGGCACCCTGCTCGACCTCCACGCCGAGGTTCGCGGCCACGGCGTGCACGGCTCCGTTGAGCCGCTCGGTCTCCTCGGCGGAGGCCACGTGCCCGACGGTGGCGATCACCATGTCGCGGCGTACGCCCAGTCCGAGTCGCTGGATCAGGGCGGGTGTGGCCACGGCGAACGCTGCGGTCTGCGTGCCGGCCGGCAGTGCCGTGGCAGGCACCGTCACCGCCGGCCGATCGGCGGGATCCCGCTGCGCCTGCTTCGCGGTCGGCTCCTGCCACTCGGTCACGATGACCGACACCATGCCGCCGCTGATGTAGCGGGGATCGGCGACCACCAGGCCGCCCGCCGCCAGCGTCTGCCGGGCCTGGGCCAGGTCGGCCGCGGGCGCGCTGCTGATCGCCTCCAGGGCCGCCGCGTCGTCGACGACCGCGAACTGGATCGAGCCGATGCCCCGCTCCCACGCGCAGCGTGCGTCCTCGAGCGCGGCCAGATCCCGCTGCTCGGTGGTGACGTCGTGGCCGGACGAGACCAGACAGCGCGCGGCGGGCGGCATGTCGAGGCGCAGCGAGCAGCCATGCCCCTCGGCCGGGTCCACGCAGACGGGAGACTGCAGCACGTGCGCCCGCGCGCCGGGCATCACCTGGCGCACCGCCTCCTGCACCCGGACCACGTCCGGTGCCGGAGCGGTGTCCGGAGCGTTCTGCCGCACCAGCACGTTGCCGACCGGCATCCTCGGTTCGTAGCTGTCGAACCGCTGCTGCTCGTCGCTGCCGAGGAACGCCCCGATGGCGACCGCTCCGGCGACCGCGGCCATCACGGCCGAGATCGCGGGCGCGGCCGAGCCGCGGTTGCGGGCGGTGTCGCGCAGCGCGATCCGCGGCGCGAGCGGCAGCCACCGTCCGGCGCGGGCGATGAGCCCGACCAGAGACGGGGTGAGCAGCACCAGGCCGAGTTCGCCGAGGACCAGGCCGGCCATGATGGCGGTGGTCCCGCCGACCCCGGCGCCGGTGACGGCGATCACTGCGCCGCCCGCCGCGAGCACTGTGCCGAGGGTGATCCAGCGTTTGCGGGATCGGGTGACGCCCCGGCGGCCCGCGAGCACGGTGACCACGCTCTGCCGCGCGGCGGTGAACGCGGGCACCATCGCGGCCGCCAGGCCCGCGCCGACCGCGAGCAGCACGACGCCGAGCTGGGCGGCGGGGAAGATCCGCAGGCCCCCGGCCCGGGCGTGGACCAGGTACTGCTCGAACAGCGGCAGGGTGAGCACGGCCACGGTGACGCCGAGCGCGACGGCGGCGATCGCCGCGCCGAGTCCCAGCACCACGCCATCGGCCAGCACGATGCGCCGCAGGTGGGCGGGGGTTCCGCCGGCGGCGGCGACCAGCGCCAGGTCGCGGCTGCGCCGCCGCGCCCCGACGGCGAAGGCCGGACCGGCCAACAGCACGACCTCCAGCATGATCAGAACGATCATGATCGCACCGAGGGCGACCTCCTCGACCTGGTGACGATCCACGTAGTCGTTCACGTAGTCGTCCACGGGGACGGCCGGCGGGTCGAGGGCCACCGCGCGGCTCCGGACGACGAGGCCGTGCTGGTTGAGCTGCTGCACGTCGGTCCACAGCACCGGGGACGGGGTGTCGACCAGCCAGTCGACCGGCGGCGGGAGGACGCCCGGCCGGAAGACGACGGTCTCGTACAGCGAGCTCGGGAGCTCGACGACGGCGGTGACGGTGTACGTGTACTCGGGGTTCGCCGTGCGGATCTTCCCGCCGACGCCCACCCCCAGCCGGTCGGCCAGCCCTTCGTTGAGCGCGACCTCGTCGGCGCGAGCGGGCGCGACGCCGGACAGCAGCTCCACGAACCCGCTCAGGCGCGGATCGGCCAGGTCGACCCCGCGGGCGCTGACGCCGCCGATGCCGTTCGGGGTGAACACGTCGACACCGCCCTCGGCGACCTGGCTGACCGTCGACCCGGCGGGCAGCACCGCCAGCAGCTCGGCCGCGGTCGGCGGCGACTCGCGCATCCTGCCGGTGGTGGAGTAGCCATCACCCAACGGGGGCTGGGTGACCGGGCCGTCGGCGACCCACTCGACCTGCGCGTCGTACTGCCCGATCTGGCGGGTCAGCTCCTCGACGGGGGTGAGCTGGTGCATGTCGTAGGCGGCCGCGACGAAGGACATCATCGCGACCGGCAATCCGATCATCGCGATGACCAGGGCGGAGCGGCCACGGGAACGCAGCGCCTCGCGGCGTGCCATGCGCAGCGCGGGAGCCCAGGCCCGCAGCCACCTCATGACGCGGGCTCCAGCAGCTGCTCGGGCTGGGTGAGCGGGCCGGACGCGTCGACGATCCGGCCGTCGCGCAGGAAGACGACCCGGTCGGCCCAGGCGGCGTGCCGGGCCTCGTGGGTGACCAGCACCGCGGCCGCTCCGGCGTCGACCCGGGCGCGCAGCAGGCGCAGCACCGCCTCGCCGGTCACCGAGTCCAGCGCGCCGGTGGGCTCGTCGGCCAGCACCAGGCGGCGCTGCCCGACCAGGGCGCGGGCGATGGCCACGCGCTGCTGCTGGCCACCGGACATCTCGTCGGGGAAGCGGTCGGCGTACCCGTCGAGCTCCACCTCGGCCAGCGCCGCCTCGGCGAGCGGCCGGGCCTTGCGGGCGGCGATGCCCTCCAGCTCCAGCGGCAGCGCCACGTTCTCGATGGCGGTGAGGCTGGGGAGCAGGTTGAGGGCCTGGAACACGTATCCGACGCTGCGCCGGCGCAGCCCGGCCAGCTCGCGGCGGCGCAGCGTGGACAGGGCGACCCCTTCGACGAGCACCTCGCCCGCGTCCGGCGCGTCGAGCCCGCCGGCGAGGTTGAGCAGCGTCGACTTGCCGGAGCCGGACGGGCCCATCACGGCCACCAGCTCTCCGGCGAGCACGTCGAGGGTGACTCCGGCCAGGGCGTGCACGGCCGCCTCGCCGGTGCCGTGGGTGCGGTGCACGTCGCGCAGTTGCAGGACGGCGGTCATCGCCTGGCCTCCCGGGGGGTGTCGTCGTGCGACGGCAGCGGGGCGGCGACAGGTTTCTCGTACCGCACCAGGGCCGTCTCGCAGTGGTCGAGCCAGCGCAGCTCGGCCTCGGACTGGAAGATCATCGCCTCGAGCACGAGCCGCCAGGGCAGTTCGGCGTCGGTGCGCTTGAGCCGGGTGTACTCCTGCAGCGCGCGCATCGTCGCGCTGCGCTGGGACTGCACCACCGCCTGCACGTCGATGCCCGGCGTGGTGATGGCGAGCGCGAGCTTGATGGCCAGCTCGTCGCGGGGCCGGTCGGCGCGGGCGATCGGGGTGGCGAACCAGAGCGCGAGCTCGGCGCGCCCCTCCCCGGTTATCTCGTAGGGGCGCTGCCCCCCGTCGTTCTCCGGCAGCGCACGTACGAGGCCGTCACGTTCGAGGCGGTTGAGGGTGGTGTAGACCTGGCCGATGTTGAGCGGCCAGGTGGAGCCGGTCGAGTCCTCGAACTCGGCCCGCAGCTGGTAGCCGTAGCGGGGACCGCGTTCGAGCAGGGCGAGCAAACCATGCCGGATGGACATGGCTACTGAGTATGCATACCCGGTATGCGGTTAGCAAGGCCTGTGTCGTGAACCGGTGGGCAACGCCTGCTACTGGGTCTTGCGGCCCGGATACGACACGGTGGCGGGGGTGACGGCGGCGAGTCTGCGCCACCGCGTGCCGCGTACCGCGGCGTCGGTGTAGGCCAGCAGGATCTGGCGGCGCACCTCGCCCTCGGCGTCGGCCAGCGCGGCCCGCCAGGTCGCCGCCACGCCGTCCTCGACGTAGGCCGCGAGCTTCAGCGCGTCGGCCGGTTTGGCCACCGGGAACGGCAGCGCGTAGCCCGCCTGCGCGACGGGCGCGGTCGCCTTCAGCTCGGCGAGCTGCACCAGCAGCGCGTCACGCCGGGTCCGGTGCGTCTCCTCGCCGACCCGCGCCTCCTTCTGCCCGGTCTTGTCCAGCAGCACTCCGAACCGGGCGTACGCGAAGATCGCACTGTGCTCCGCACTCAGCGCGGCCTGCAGCCGCTCCACCAGCTTCTCGCTCATGCCTTCTCCTCGCGGCGCCCGCTCCCAAGATCGCCCGAGTTGCCAGGCACATGGGCAGAACCGAGCTCAAGATACGCACACCTGCCCGGCAAGTCTGATGACCTTGACGTGTTCGGGCCGCTCATGCCAGCACCTCCACGTGGGTGGCGCGGGCGGCGGCGATCTCGCCCACGAGCACGGCGCGGACCGCGGTGGTGGTCACGCAGGCCTCCACCGCCTGCTTGGCGGCGGACACCTCGGCGGTGCGCAGGGTCTTGAGGATCGCCTTGCGGTCGCCGGTGACCGGGGCGGCGGTGGCGGCGGTGAAGGCGCTCGGCGAGGGCCGCGGGCTCATGATCGCGTCCAGGGCGGCGGCGTGCGCGCGGTGCGTCTCGCGCAGCGGGGTCAGCAGCGTGGTGAGCGTGGTGTCGGCGGCCAGCGCGGCGTCGTACGCCGCGACCAGCGCGTGGGTGCCGGCCAGCAGGCCCATCAGCGCGTCCGGCGGGGGCGGTGCGTCCGGGGTGGGGTCGAGCAGGTCGCAACCGGCCAGCGCGGTCACGGTCGCGGCGGCCGTCGCCGTCATCGCACCGGCCCGCAGCAGTTGCCGTCGATTCGGTCGGGAGCCTCCCGACCAGCTATGATCATTTCCCCGCGTACGCACCGCGCCAGTCTCCCTTAAGACGGCCGCGGCTGCCACTCCTTGATCACGTGTCGAACGCCGCGCGCCGCCACCGCAGCGCGCCGCTGGTAGCTGCCGCGTGCTCGCGGGTTACGCTCTGCGCAGTCGATGAATCACCGAGAGGGGTGCCCCAGATGGCTCAGCGTGGCCGTGCCACAGGACGTCAGGCGGGCCGGACGCCCGCCCGGGCGGCGGCACCGGCTCCGGCCAGGACCTCTCCGGCCGAACTGGCGGCGCGCCGCGCCCGGTTGCAGGCCGTGATCGACCCCGTGGTGGCCGGCACCGGCTACGACCTGGAGGAGCTGTCGGTCAAGCAGGTCGGCCGCCGGCACCTGGTCCGGGTGATCATCGATGGCGACGGCGGGGTCGGGCTCGACGCCATCGCCGAGGTCTCCCGCGCCGTGTCGCGGGCGCTGGACGAGGCCGAGGAGTCCGGCACAGATCTGATCATGGGCGAGTACCAGTTGGAGGTCTCCTCGCCCGGGGTCGACCGGCCGCTGACCCTGCCGCGCCACTGGGCCCGCAACGCGGGCCGGCTGGTGAAGGTCAAGGCGGGGGACAAGACGCTGACCGGCCGCGTGCTCGCCGCCGACGCCGACGGGATCACCCTCGACGTGGACGGCAAGGAGCACGCGCTCGGCTATGACGCGCTGGGCCCCGGACACGTCCAGGTCGAGTTCAAGCGCATGAATGAGATCTCCGATGAGGAGCTCGCGGAGTTCGACGACGACTCGTCCGACGACGAGGAGCTCGACGACGACGAGCTGGACGATGAAGGGGAAGAGCGGTGAACATCGATCTTGCGGCGCTCCGGGCGCTGGCACGCGACAAGGAGATCTCCGAGGAGACCATCCTGCAGGCAATCGAGTCTGCGCTGCTCACCGCGTACCGGCACACCGAGGGCGCGCAGTCGCACGCGCGGGTGGAGATCAACCGCCAGTCCGGCGCGGCCGTGGTGTACGCGCAGGAGTACGGCGGCGAGGGTGAGCTGCTGCGGGAGTGGGACGACACCCCGCACGACTTCGGCCGGATCGCGGCGATGACGGCCAAGCAGGTCATCCTGCAGCGCCTGCGCGAGGCGACCGACGAGGTGCACTTCGGCGAGTACGTCAACCGCGACGGCGACCTGGTCACCGGCGTGATCCAGGCGCACGAGAGCCGTACCGAGAAGGGCATCGTCTCGGTCGACCTGGGCAAGGTCGAGGCCGTGCTGCCGCAGTCGGAGCAGGTCCCCGGCGAGACGTACCCGCACGGTCAGCGCATCCGCTGCGTGGTGGTGCACGTCGCCAAGAGCTTCCGCGGGCCGCAGGTGACCCTGTCCCGCTCGCACCCGGCGCTGGTGAAGAAGCTGTTCGCGCTGGAGGTCCCGGAGATCGCCGACGGCACCGTCGAGATCGCCGCGATCGCGCGCGAGGCCGGCCACCGCACCAAGATCGCGGTACGGTCCACCGTGCAGGGGGTCAACCCGAAGGGTGCCTGCATCGGCCCGATGGGTCAGCGGGTGCGCGCCGTCATGAGCGAACTGCACGGCGAGAAGATCGATATCATCGACTGGTCGGACGACCCGGCGGAGTTCGTGGGCAACGCGCTCTCCCCGGCCAAGGCCCTGAAGGTCGAAGTGGTGGATCTCGCAACGCGTGCGGCGCGCGTCACGGTGCCTGACTACCAGCTCTCCCTGGCGATCGGGCGGGAAGGGCAGAATGCCAGGTTGGCTGCCCGTCTGACCGGTTGGCGCATCGACATCCGCTCCGACGCGGCCGACTCCGGGACCGCGCAGCCGCGCGGACCGCGTTCCGCGGCTGATCACGAGACGGAGCCGGGCGGCACTCCCGTCTCCGCATAGGGGTAGACTCAACAGGTGGTACGACGCTCGCGGCCCGCACCGCTTGTGGCGGCCTCATCAGTCACGCTTGTGCCGCCTCCGGTGCGCACCTGCGTCGGATGCAGGCAGCGGGCGTCCGCTACCGAACTGCTCCGCGTCGTGGCGGTGGCGTCGGGAGCTGACCAGTTCAGTCTCCGACCCGACCCGCGACGCAGATTGACCGGCCGGGGTGCCCACGTGCATCCGACAGCGGCCTGTCTCGAGCTGGCGCTGCGGCGTCGTGCCTTCGGGCGCGCGCTGCGGATCACCGGGGTCATCGACACCGGCGAGCTGGCCGGGGCGATCCACGGACCGTGACGGCCCGAGGGTCACGAACCGATCCGAAGGATCACCGCCAGACCAGTCACGGGGTGGCGGACCCACCGTAGACGGCGGCCTCATCAGCCCCGTCTGAGGATCAAGCAAGGTAGGACTACCGGCATGGGCACACGATGAAGTCGCAAAAATGATCAGGCTTCAAGTGCACAAGTGAGGTCGCAGCGGGTCACTGCCCGTGCGACCTCGGAGTGAGGAGTGCAGTGGCAGGCAAGGCCCGCGTACACGAGCTTGCTAAGGAGCTCGGCGTCGAGAGCAAGAACGTTCTCGCCAAACTCAAGGAGATGGGCGAGTTCGTCAAGTCCGCGTCGAGCACCGTGGAAGCTCCCGTCGCCCGTCGGCTGAAGGACGCCTTCGCGGCCGGCTCGGGAGCGCCCAGCGCCCCGAGTGCGCCGTCGGCGCCCGCGGCGGCGGCGACGACCACGGCGGCGACCGCGAACGAACCCCGGGTGACGGCACGGCCGGCACCCCCCAAGAAGCCCTCGGCGCCCATGAAGCCGAAGGCACCGACCTCCATGGTTCCGCCCACCCCGGTGACGAAGCCGGCCAGCGCCCATGACATCGAGGTCGCCGCAGCCGAGGCCCGCGCCTCGGCGCTGAAGGCCGAGCAGGAGGCCTCCGTCCGGGCGGCTCAGCAGGCTGCCAAGCAGCGTGAGGACCAGCCCCGCGGTGACGGCCCGAAGCCCAGCTTCATGCCGCCCCGGCCCGGTTCCACCGCGGCCCGTCCGCCGGCCGCTCCGAGCGGCCGTCCCGGCGCGCCCGGTGGCGATCGCCGTGACGGACGTCCCGCCGGTCCGCGTCCCGAGGGCGGCCGCGACGGCCGTCCGAGTGGCCCGCGTCCCGAGGGCGGCGCCCGTGAGGGCCGTCCGGCCGCACCTGGTGGTGCTCGCCCGCCGCGCAGCGGTGGCAACAACCCGTTCGGCATCTCGCAGGGCGGCGCTCCTTCGCGTCCGTCCCCCGCGGGCATGCCTCGTCCCAACCCGGCTTCCATGCCGCCTCGGCCCAGCCCGGCTTCCATGCCGCCGCGGCCGAACCCGGCGTCGATGCCCAGCCAGCGTCCCGCCCGTCCGGGTGGCGGCGCGGGTCGTCCCGGTGGCCCGGGTGGCGGCGCAGGCCGTCCCGGTGGTCCCGGTGGCGGCGGCGGCTTCCGCGGCGGCCCTGGTGGCGGCGGCGGTGGCGGCTTCCGTGGCGGTCCCGGTGGCGGCGGCGGCGCCGGCACGGGCTTCCGTCCCGGTGGCGGTGCGCCCGGTGGCGGCGGCGGTTACCGCGGTGGTCCCGGTGGTGGCACCGGTGGCCCGCCGGCGGGTGGCGCAGGCCGTCCGGGTGGCGGTGCCGGTGGTCGTGGCCGTGGTGGCGGCGCTGCCGGTGCGTTCGGTCGTGGCGGCGGCAAGTCGCGCGGCCGCAAGTCCAAGAAGCAGCGGCGTCAAGAGTTCGACAACCTCTCCGCGCCCACGATGAGCTCGGGCGCACCGCGTGGTCAGGGTCAGGAGATCCGGCTGCCGCGCGGCGCGTCGCTGTCGGACTTCGCCGATCGCATCAACGCCAACCCGGGCTCGCTCGTCCAGGAGATGTTCAACCTGGGCGAGATGGTGACGGCGACGCAGTCCTGCACGGACGAGACGCTGCAGCTGCTCGGCGAGCACCTCGGCTTCGAGGTGCAGATCGTCAGCCCCGAGGACGAGGACCGCGAGCTGCTGGCCCGCTTCAACATCGACCTCGACGCCGACGTCGACGAGGAGCGTCTGGTCAGCCGGCCGCCGGTGGTGACCGTCATGGGTCACGTCGACCACGGTAAGACCAAGCTGCTGGACGCGATCCGGTCGGCGAACGTGGTCGAGGGCGAGGCCGGCGGCATCACCCAGCACATCGGCGCGTACCAGGTGCACGTCGAGCACGAGGGCGAAGAGCGGGCCATCACCTTCATCGACACCCCGGGTCACGAGGCGTTCACCGCCATGCGTGCCCGTGGTGCCCAGGCCACCGACATCGTCGTGCTGGTCGTGGCGGCCGATGACGGCGTCATGCCGCAGACGATCGAGGCGCTCAACCACGCCAAGGCGGCCGACGTGCCGATCGTGGTCGCGGTGAACAAGGTCGACAAGCCGGAGGCCAACCCGGGCAAGGTGCGTCAGCAGCTGACCGAGTACGGCCTGGTCGCCGAGGAGTACGGCGGCGAGACCATGTTCGTCGACATCTCCGCCAAGAGCCGTCTCAACATCGACGGCCTCCTGGAGGCGGTCCTGCTCACCGCGGACGCGTCGCTGGAGATGCTGGCCCCGATCGACGGGCACGCCCAGGGTCTGGCCATCGAGGCCCGGCTCGACAAGGGCCGCGGCCCGGTGGCGACGGTCCTGGTCCAGAAGGGCACGCTGCGCGTCGGCGACTCGATCGTGGCGGGCAACGCCTACGGTCGCGTCCGGGCGATGCTCGACGAGAACGGCACCCCGCTGGCCGAGGCGGGCCCCGCCCGTCCGGTGATGGTGCTCGGTCTGACCGCGGTGCCGGGTGCGGGTGACACCTTCCTGGCCGCCGACGACGACCGGACCGTTCGCCAGATCGCCGAGCAGCGGCAGGCCCGTAAGCGGGCTGCCGAGCAGGCGAACCTGCGCGGCCGGGCCACGCTGGAGACGCTGCTCGAGAAGATCAAGGAGGGCGAGCGCACCTCGCTCGACCTCATCATCAAGGGCGACGTGTCCGGTTCCGTGGAGGCACTGGAGGACGCGCTGGTCGCGCTGCCGATCCCGGAGGAGATCCAGCTTCGGATCATCCACCGCGGCGTCGGTGCGATCACGGAGAACGACGTCAACCTGGCGTCGGCCTCGTCGAACTCGACCGCGATCATCATCGGCTTCAACGTGCGGCCGATGGACCAGGCACGCGACCTGGCCGACCGCAACGGCGTGGAGATCCGGTACTACACGGTCATCTACCAGGCCATCGAGGAGATCGAGGCGGCCCTCAAGGGCATGCTCAAGCCGGAGTACGAAGAGGTCGCCCTGGGTTCGGCGGAGGTCCGCGAGGTCTTCCGTTCGTCCAAGGTGGGTCTCATCGCCGGCTGTATCGTCCGGTCGGGTCTGCTGCGGCGCAACGCCAAGGCACGGGTCGTCCGCGACGGTGCGGTCGTGGCGGAGAGCGCCTCGATCAGCTCGCTCAAGCGGTTCAAGGACGACGCGACCGAGGTCCGCGAGGGCTTCGAGTGTGGTCTGACCCTGGGTGGCTACAACAACCTGCAGGTGGGCGACATCATCGAGACCTTCGAGATGCGCGAGAAGCCGCGGGTGTGATCCCGTGACGCGGGGCGGGGCCCCGGTGCGAAAGTGCACCGGAGTCCCGCCCCGCTCCGTGTCCGCAGGTCATGCGGCAACAGTTGCGGACAACAAGTCTTGCTGGATCGTCGTTGAGAAGGCGGCGGAAGGAGTGGCACAGGTGGCTAGGTACGGGCTTCTGGTGGCGCCGTCGGCGAACCGGGTCTACACGCAGTCGGCCCCGGAGTTGATGGCGGCCGAGCTGGCCGTGTTCTCCGAGCGGGCGCTGGGCGGGCGGATCGAGCCGGCCGAGATCGTGGAGTTCGCCGGGCGGCCGTACCTGTCGTTCGAGGTCGAGGACGGCACGCTCGGCACGGACGAGCTGCGGGTGCTGGCCAACCTGTCGTCGGCGTACGCCCTGTTCGAGATGGTCGAGGGCGGCCTGCTGCGGCCGCTCGGCGAGCCGTCGCTGGACCGCTACGACGACGACCTGATCACCATCCAGAAGTACGCCGGCAAGACCAACGAGCACTTCACCAAGCTGCTGCTCAACGTCACCGTGCTGGCCACCTCCTGGGCCGAGCAGCTGCTCACCAAGCGCTTCACCGTGCTCGACCCGGTCGCCGGCCGGGGCACCACGCTCAACCAGGCGCTGATGTACGGCTGGGACGCGGTCGGCATCGAGCTCGACGGCAAGGACGTCGAGGCGTACAGCGCGTTCCTCAAGACCTGGCTCAAGAACAAGCGGATCAAGCACACCACCGAGATGACGCCGCTGCGCCGCGAGGGCAAGCGCCTCGGCCGGCGCTTCGACGCGCGCATCGGCGACGTGCGGGAGCACCCGCAGCACCTGTCCGTGTTCGAGGCGGACACCATCGCGTCCCGGGCGCTGCTCAAGGGCAACTCGGTCGACGTGATCGTGGCCGACCTGCCGTACGGCGTGGTCCACGGCAGCCGCAGCGCCAAGGGCCTCGCCCGCGGCCCGCAGGAGCTGCTGGAGGAGGCGCTGCCGGGCTGGTCGTCGCTGCTGCGTCCGGGTGGCGCGCTGGGCATGTCGTGGAACACCCACGTCGCTCCGCGCGAGGACGCGCTGGACCTGCTCGAGGAGCACGGGCTGGAGGCCGTCGACTACGAGGGCTTCGAGCACCGCGTCGACCAGGCCATCACCCGGGACATTCTGGTGGCCCGCAAGGTGTGACCTGGCGTACTGTCATCGCTCGTGCATACCGGAACATCCGTTTTCGACCTGCTCCTGCCCGGTGACTCGCGGTCGCTGAAGGAGAAGCGGTCGTACATCCGTCCGATCATCGCGGCGCTGAAGAAGTACGAGGTGGCGGTCGCCGAGGTGGGCGCCATGGAGCTGCACGGGCGCGCCGAGATCGGGGTGGCCGTCGTCGCGGCCGACGCGGCCCACGTCAACGAGGTGCTGGACCACTGCGAGCGCCTGGTGGTCGGCCGTCCCGAGGTCGAGGTTCTGTCCGTCAAGCGCCGCTGGTACGGCGACGACGACTGACCTGCTTTTTATGGTTTGACCCGTTTTTCATGGACGTTGGCCTATCCGGATGAGCTCGATCGCCGAAGAGTCATCCGGATAGGCCGACGTCTATCGAATGCGGGCCGGGGCGCGCCCGAGCGGTCGCCCCAGGCGCCGGGGTGTCCGTGGTCACAGGGCTGAGCTGGGAGGGCGGAAGCGCTCAGCTCCCGCGAGTGACAGTCGGGCCCGGCGGGTAGTGTCATGGTGTTGGTTTCGACCCTGGCTCGTCACCGCGGCCGGCATGAGTCGGCGCGGGCGCGTCGTGGTCGTCGGTCGCGGAGGTGACGTGATGGCTGATCCAGCCAAGGTTCGCAAGCATGCGGAGCGAGTGCGTGAGCTCGTCGCATCGGTGGTTCGTACCCAGATCAAGGACCCGCGGCTGGGGATGATCACGATCACCGACGCGCGGATCACCGCCGACCTGCGCGAGGCGACCGTCTTCTACACCGTGCTCGGCGACGCCGAGGAGCAGGCGGGCACCGCCGCGGCGCTGGAGAGCGCCAAGGGCATGCTGCGCGGCGTGGTGGGCCGGGCCCTGGGCCTGCGCCACTCGCCGTCGCTGGCGTTCGTCTCCGACGATGTGCAGGAGCACGTCAAGCACATCGACGACCTGCTCGCCGAGGCCAAGCAGCGCGACGAGGTCGTGCAGCAGCTGGCCGCGGGTGCGGCGTACGCCGGCGAGGCGCAGCCCTACAAGGTCGACGAGGACGACGACGAGGGCGCGTCCGACGACGATGACGAGGACGAGCCTGCGCTGCGCGCGGCAGTCCAGCGGTGAAGCCCACGACGCTGGAGGCGGGCACCCTGGGCCGCCCGACCGAGCAGGACTGGGCCGCCGCGGTCGACGCGGTGCGGTCCGGGCTGCGGCCGGGCGCCCGGGTGCTGCTGGTGTGCCACGTCAACCCCGACGGTGACGCGCTGGGCAGCATGCTCGGCTTCGCCCAGGGGCTGCGCCGGCTCGGGGTGACCTCGCTGCAGTGCACCTTCCCCGGTCCGCTCACCGTGCCGGAGCCGCTGCACATGCCCGCGATGGACCTGCTGATCCCCGAGGCCGAGGCCGACCCGGCGCCGGACCTGCTGGTGACCTTCGACGCGGCCAGCGAGTCGCGGCTGGGCGCGCTGGCGGACCGCCTGGAGACGGCGACGGTCAGCCTGGTGCTGGACCACCACGCCTCCAACACCGGCTTCGGCAAGGTGTCGCTGGTCGACCCGTGCGCCGCGGCCACGTCGGTGGTCGCCGCGGAGCTGCTGCGCCGCCTGGACGTGCCGCTGGACCGCGACATGGCCGAGTGCCTGTACATCGCCCTGGTCACCGACACCGGCTCGTTCAAGTTCGACCTGACCACGCCCGAGGTGCACGAGCTGGCGGCCCGGCTGGTGGCTACCGGCATCGACGTCGGGGCGATCGCGCGCCGCATCTTCGACAGCCGCCCGTTCGGCGCGGTCCGCATGTTCGGCGAGGTGATGGGCCGGGCGCAGCTGGAGCCGGAGTCGGCGGGCGGGCGCGGCCTGGTGTACGCCGTGGCCACGCTCGACGACCTGGCCAAGCACCACCAGCCGCCGTACGTGCTGGAGGCGCTGATCGACTCGGTGCGCTGCGTCTCCGAGGCCGACGTCGCGCTGCTGCTCAAGCAGGTGGCGCCCACCGAGTGGGCGGTCTCCATGCGCAGCAAGGGCGGCGCGGACGTGAGCCGGGTCGCGGTCGCCCTGGGCGGCGGCGGGCACCGGCTGGCAGCCGGTTTCACCGGCCGCGGCACCGCCGAGCAGATCATCTCAGCGGTACGCGACCAGCTGGCGTCCCAGGCCTGACCGCCCCGGCCCGCCCCGCGTGACGATGAAGATCGCTAATTCGTGGCGTGATCTACGGCCTGACCGCCGGTTCTGGTACCACGCGTCGATCATGCGCGTCCCGGTCTTCCGGCAGGAAAGATCTCCCGGAAGACCGGTCAACGGAGCACAATCAGGTCATGGAACAGCGTCCTGAGCTCACCGTCGAACCGGTGTCGCCCTGGGCGCGCGCGCAGGTCATGCTGCCGGTGTTCGTCCCGTTCGCGCTGATCGGCGGGCTGCTCCCGTCGTTCTCGCTGGCCGCGAACCTGTACGTGCTGGCCCTGGGCGGCGGTCTCCTGCTCGCGGGCATGTCCTCCCGGCTGCCGCGGCGGGCCGCGCCGGTGACCCTGCTGCCCGGCGTCGCCTGGTGGCTGGTGCCGGTGGCCGTGTTCGTGGTGGTCGAGGTGATCACCTTCGGCATGGGCTCCACCCATGACTACCCGACCCTGTCCCTGCTGGCCGACCCGCTGCTCGACGGTTACCTGGTGCGCAGCATGGCGTACTTCGGCTGGCTGGCCGGATTCTGGGGGCTGGTGCGCCGATGAGCCTGACCCGTCTGCTGGCCATCGCCGGGTTCCTGCTCGCCGGGCTGGCGGTGCTCGCCGTCGAGTGGGCCGCCCGCCGGCCGGGTTCCCGCATCCCGACCCTCGGCGACGTGTCCGCGCTGGTCATGCGCTACGACGTCGGCGGCATCCCGGTGGGCCGCCTGGCCATCCTGAGCTTCTGGTTCTGGCTCGGCTGGCACTTCCTCGCCCGCTGACGCCACCCGCGCGCCGCTGACCCGACCCAGGACCACTAACCGGGCCAGGCCCCTGCCCAGGCCGTCCCGCCGTCCACGAAGATCGTCCGACTTGCCAGGCAAGTGTTCGAAAGCGCGCCCAAGATACGCACGAGTGCCGGGCAAGTCGGACGATCAAGGCCGAGCGCCGAGCGCCGAGCGCCGGGCCGCGCGCCGCGTTCCACGGTGTGACGAATCAGCAATCAGACATATCCGACTGGTCGTGCGTTAAGGCAACCTCCAGCAGCGCTGTCGCATGGCTGACGTTCCGTGATGTGGGAACCACTGTGCAGGATGTGGACCTGAACGATAGTTTTGCCTCTAGCGGCGCCGCCCGCGGTCCACGACGACCTGCGGCTCCGCGGCAGTCACACCGGCGATTCAGCTCGGCGATCCCGAGAGCGGCGGCGGACTACAGAAGAGCACGGCGCGTCCCTGACGCGACCGCGCGACGAAGTTGACCCGTTGTTGTTCTGTGAAAGGACCGTCCCATGCCTACGTCGAAGAAGCCCCAGCCGCAGCCCACCGAGGAAGAGCGCGAGCGCGAGCAGGCCCGCCGCGCCCTGCAGACCTCCATGGACACCCGGCAGTAGTCCGCCCCGGCAAACGACGGGGACACGGCGGGGTGATCGCGGCGTCTACGCTGTCGTGATGTCCTCGACAGCCGTGCCCGCGGCCCCCGCCATCGACGAAATCCTCGCCGACACGGCAATGCGGGCTCGCCGGCTGCGTGCTGCGGTGTGGAGCCTCGGCGGCGCCTGCCTGCTGGTCACCATCTCCGCCGGGGCGATCGGCGGCGGCGCGATGTGGCGCCCGGCGGTGTCGATATTCACGGCCGTCGTGATGGTGGTCGTTTATCTCGTCGTCGCCCGGAAGCTGTGGCGCGAGCACGCGCAGGCGCTGCTCGTGCCGTCCGGGCTGCCGCTCGGCTTCACCACGGTCGCCGGGCCGCGCCACCACCTGATGACGACGGTCTCGCTGGCCGCGAGCGCGGTGATGCTGGGCCAGGGCTCGCCGGCCGCGCTGGGCACGCTCTCACTCGGCGTCGCGCTCGCGTTCATGCTGCTCGCGTTGCTGCTGACCTGGCGACCGGTGCGGATCACGATCACTCCCGGCGGGCTGCTGGTGCGCCGGATCGGCACACGATCGGTGCCGTGGGCCCACCTCACCGGGGCGCACGCGGCCGCGGGCGCGAACGACCCGTTGTCACTGGCCGTCGACCGGCCCGGACGGGAGCGGGGCACGCTGCGGGTCGGGCTGCGCGTGGTGGACGCCGACCCGGCGTTCCTGGCGCACCTGGTGCGGCACTACCTGGACGTGCCCGAGGACCGGACCGCGATCGGCGCGCCCGCCGAGCTGGCCCGGCGCCGGGCGGGGTTTCTCGCAGCCGAAGACGCCGGCACGGCGACCGCGTCGCCGCAGCGCGAGCGCCCGTGACCACCACCTCGACGCCGACGGCCGAATACCGCCGGATCGCGTCGCTCGCCCTGCCCGCCCTGGTGGTGCTGGCCGCCGAACCGCTGTACGTGCTGGTCGACACCGCCGTGGTGGGCCACCTGGGCCGGGTGCCGCTGGCCGCGCTGGGCATGGCCGGCACGGTGCTCGGGCTGGCCGTCTGGCTCGGCAACGTGCTGGCGTACGGCACCACGGGCCGGGCCGCGCGCCGCTTCGGCGCGGGCGACCGCGCGGGCGCCGTCCAGGAAGGGGTGCAGGCGTCCTGGCTGGCCGTGCTCGCCGGACTGGCGCTGCTGGTCGCGGCGCAGCTGTTCGCGGGGCCGCTGACCCGGGCGCTGTCGGGCGGCGGCCCGGAGGCGGCCGAGGTCGCCGCGCAGGCCGAGTCGTGGCTGCAAGTGGCCAGCCTCGGCACTCCGTTCATCCTGCTGGCGATGGCGGGCAACGGCTGGATGCGCGGGGTGCAGGACACCCGCCGCCCGCTGCGCTACGTGCTCGGTGCGAACCTCGCCTCCGCCGTGCTGTGCCCGCTGCTGGTGTACGGGCTGGGCTGGGGCATGGTCGGCTCGGCCTGGGCCAACGTGGTCGCGCAGGCCGCCTCCGGCGGGCTGTTCCTGCGGGCCCTGGTCGTGGCGCGGGTGCCGCTCGCGCCGCGCTGGGACGTGCTGCGCCGCCAGCTGTCGGTCAACAGCAACCTGCTCGTGCGCGGCGCGGCGTTCCAGGCGTGCTTCCTGTCCGCGGCGGCGGTGGCGGCCCGGTTCGGCGCGGCGGCGCTGGCCGCGCACCAGATCGCGCTGCAGCTGTGGTTCTTCAGCGCGCTGGTGCTGGACTCGGTGGCGATCGCGGCGCAGTCGCTGGTCGGCGCGGAGCTGGGCGCGGGCGACGCGCCGGCCGCCAAGCGCACCGCGCGCCGCATCGCCTGGCTCGGCGGCTGGTGCGGGGTCGCGTTCGCCGTCGTGCTCGGCGCGGGCGTGGCGGTGCTGCCCGCGCTGTTCGTCGACGATCCCGCGGTATGGGCACAGACCGCGCTGATCTGGCCGTGGTTCCTGGTGCTGCTGCCACTGGGCGGGATCGTGTTCGCGCTCGACGGGGTGCTGATCGGCGCGGGCGACGTGGCCTACCTGCGCAACCTGACCATCCTCGCCGCGGTGGCCGGCTTCCTGCCGCTGACCTGGCTGGCGTACTACCTCCAGCTCGGCCTGGCCGGGGTGTGGGCCGGGCTGACCATGTTCATGGTGGTGCGCTTCGTGGCGCTGGTGCTGCGGATGCGCACCGGCGGCTGGGCCGTGCCCAGCCCGGGACCGGTCCCGGCCTCGCCTTAGGCTGGTGCGTTGTGAGTGTGAAGAGGGAACAGCGCCCGGTGACCGACGGGCTCATCGTGGTCGACAAGGCCGGCGGCATGACGTCGCACGACGTCGTCGCGCGGGTGCGCCGGATCGCGGGCACCCGCAAGGTGGGCCACGGCGGCACGCTGGACCCGATGGCGACCGGGGTGCTGGTGCTCGGCGTCGGGCGGGCCACCCGGCTGCTCACGTACGTCGTGGGCACGGCCAAGGTCTACCGCGGGGTCATCCGGCTGGGCCAGGTCACGGTCACCGACGACGCCGAGGGCGACGTCACCGCCACCACGCCCGCCGGGCACGTCACCGACGAGCAGATCCGGGCCGGGCTGGCCGCGCTGACCGGCGAGGTCGACCAGGTGCCGTCCGCGGTCAGCGCGATCAAGGTGAACGGGGTGCGCTCGTACCACCGGGTGCGCCAGGGCGAGCAGGTCGAGCTGCCCGCGCGCCGAGTGACGATCTCGCGGATCGACGTGTCCGAGATCACCCGGACCGACGACGTGGTCGACGTCGCCGTGGAAGTGGCCTGCTCGTCGGGCACCTACATCCGCGCCATCGCCCGTGACCTGGGCGCCGCGCTCGGTGTCGGCGGTCACCTCACCGCGCTGCGGCGCACCGCCGTGGGCGGGTTCACCCTCGCCGAGGCGTACACCCTGGAACAGCTCGCGGAGCTCGCCGACCCGGTGGCGCTGCCGCTGGCGCAGGCCCTGGGCCGCGCCATGCCGGTGCGCGCGGTCGACGCCGACGCCGCGAAGATCGTGTCGCACGGCGGGCCGCTGCCCGCGGTCGGCCAGGCCGGGCCGTACGGTGTGGTGGGCCCGGACGGGGCCGCGCTGGCCGTGATGTCCGAGCGCGGCGGCCGGGCCAAGGCGGAGATCGTCCTGGTGGGAGGCGAGCAGTGATGCAGCGGTGGCGGGGGTACGACGCGGCGCCGGGTGGCTGGGGCCGCGCGGTCGTCACCATCGGCGTCTTCGACGGGGTGCACACCGGGCACCAGCAGACCATCGGCCACGCCGTGAAGCGCGCCCGCGAGCTGGGCCTGCCCGCGGTCGTGCTGACCTTCGACCCGCACCCGTCCGAGGTGGTGCGCCCCGGCTCGCACCCGGCGATGCTGACCTCCCCGCAGCGCAAGGCCGAGCTGCTGGCGGGCCTGGGCGTCGACGTGCTGTGCGTGCAGCCGTTCACGCTCGACTTCTCCAAGCTCGACGCGGACCGGTTCGTGCACGACGTGCTGGTCGAGCACCTGCACGCGGCGCTGGTCGTGGTGGGGGAGAACTTCCGGTTCGGGCACAAGGCCGCCGGCGACGTGGAGCTGCTGGCGAAGCTGGGCCGCACGTTCGGCTTCGCGGTCGAGTCCGCGCCGCTGGTCACCGGCGACGGCACCGTCTACTCCTCGACGTACGTGCGGGCCTGCGTGGACGCCGGTGACGTGGCGGCAGCCGCGGCGGTGCTGGGCCGCCCGCACCGGCTGGAGGGCGTCGTGGTGCGCGGCGACCAGCGCGGCCGGGAGATCGGTTTCCCGACCGCCAACCTGATGGTGGCCAAGTACGCGGCGGTGCCCGCCGACGGGGTGTACGCCGCCTGGCTGGTCCGCGGCAACGAGCGGCTGCCCGCGGCGGTGTCGATCGGGACGAACCCCACGTTCGCGGGACAGGACCGGCGAGTCGAGGCGTACGTGCTCGACTTCTCCGGCGATCTCTACGGCGAGCGGCTGGCCCTGGACTTCGTCAGCCACCTGCGCCCGACGCTCAAGTTCGACGGGATCGCGTCCTTGGTCGAGGCCATCGAGGACGACGTGGCCCGCACGCGAGCCGTGCTGGGCGTGCCGAAGCCGTAGGGCCGAGCTCACCCGGCGCGGGGAACGCGTAGTTTGCGTATCCCGGCGGGGTGGTATCTCACCGGCTGGTAGCCTGGAAGGGACACCGGGTCACCGGTGTCGGCCCGGTATGCCTGCACGACGCCGTGGGATATCGGGTGGCAAAGACTCACCAGTTAGGGAGACCATGGCGCTCGACGCTGAAGTCAAGACCCAGATCATGGCGGACTACGCCACCGTCGAAGGGGACACCGGCTCGCCGGAGGTCCAGGTGGCGGTCCTCACCAAGCGGATCCAGGATCTGACCGAGCACCTCAAGCTGCACAAGCACGACCACCACAGCCGTCGTGGTCTGCTGCTTCTGGTCGGCCGCCGCAAGCGGCTGCTGGCCTACCTGCAGAAGTCGGACATCGCCCGCTACCGTGCGCTCATCGAGCGCCTCGGCCTGCGCCGATAGTTCTGACGGGGGAGCGACGCCAGTCGCTCCCCCGATGTTTGACCACACTTTGGCACGCACCCGCCGTCGGGAAGAAACACCGGGCCTGGCGCAAGCAACACACCCAGGCCAGCCGGTTTGGGTCGGTCCTCGGTAGTGGTGTCCGGAGCGAGCTCCGGGCGCTTCGATCGAAGACCGACTGTCCTACCCGGCAACGGGCGGCTCGTGCCGCGACAGAAGGAGCACACAGCTTCATGACCGAGCACAACCTCGGCGAACAGACCAGCAAAGCAGTGATCGACAACGGGTCGTTCGGCACCCGTGAGGTCATCTTCTCGACCGGACGGCTGGCCAAGCAGGCCGCCGGCTCCGTCATCGCCCAGCTGGGCGACACGGTGGTCCTCTCCGCGACCACCGCGGGCAAGCAGCCCAAGGACCAGTTCGACTTCTTCCCGCTCACGGTGGACGTCGAGGAGCGGATGTACGCCGCCGGTCGCATCCCGGGTTCGTTCTTCCGCCGTGAGGGACGTCCCAGCGAGGACGCCATCCTCACCTGCCGCCTGATCGACCGGCCGCTGCGGCCGTCGTTCGTGAAGGGCCTGCGCAACGAGGTCCAGGTCGTCGAGACGGTGCTCTCGCTCGACCCGGAGCACCCGTACGACGTGGTCGCGATCAACGCGGCCAGCATGTCCACCAAGCTGTCCGGCCTGCCGTTCAGCGGCCCGATCGGCGCCACCCGCGTGGCGCACATCGACGGCCAGTGGGTGGCGTTCCCGACCCACGCCGAGCTGGAGCGCGCCACCTTCGACATGGTGGTGGCCGGCCGTGCCCTCGAGGACGGCGACGTCGCCGTCATGATGGTCGAGGCCGAGGCCACCGCGAACACCATCAAGCTGGTCGCGGGCGGCGCGCAGGCGCCGACCGAGGAGATCGTGGCCGGTGGCCTGGAGGCCGCCAAGGTCGCCATCCGCGAGCTGTGCCGCGCGCAGAGCGAGCTGGCGGCGGTCGCCGCGAAGCCGGTGACCGAGTTCCCGGTGTTCCTGGACTACCAGGACGACGTGTACGCGGCCGTGAAGGCGGCGGCGGGCTCGGAGATCACCGAGGCTCTCAAGATCGCCGGCAAGGCCGATCGCGAAGAGGCCCTCGACCTGGTCAAGGAGAAGGTCGTCGGCCAGGTCGCGCCGCAGTTCGAGGGGCGTGAGAAGGAGGTCTCGGCCGCGTTCCGGTCGGTGACCAAGTCCGAGGTGCGCAACCGCGTGCTGCGGGACGGCGTCCGCATGGACGGTCGTGGGCTGCGGGACATCCGCCAGCTCACCGCCGAGGTGCAGGTGCTGCCGCGGGTGCACGGCTCGGCGCTGTTCGAGCGGGGCGAGACCCAGATCCTGGGCGTCACCACGCTGAACATGCTGCGCATGGAGCAGGCGCTGGACACTCTCTCACCGGAGAAGACCAAGCGCTACATGCACAACTACAACTTCCCGCCGTACTCGACCGGTGAGACCGGCCGGGTCGGCTCGCCGAAGCGCCGCGAGATCGGCCACGGCGCGCTGGCGGAGCGGGCCCTGATCCCGGTGCTGCCGGCGCGCGAGGAGTTCCCGTACGCCATCCGGCAGGTGTCGGAGGCGCTGGGGTCCAACGGCTCGACCTCGATGGGTTCGGTCTGCGCGTCGACCATGTCGCTGCTGAGCGCCGGTGTGCCGCTGAAGGCCCCCGTCGCCGGTATCGCCATGGGCCTCATCTCCGACGAGGTGGACGGCAAGACCCAGTACGTGACGCTGACCGACATCCTCGGTGCCGAGGACGCGTTCGGCGACATGGACTTCAAGGTCGCCGGCACGCCGGACTTCGTGACCGCCCTGCAGCTGGACACCAAGCTCGACGGCATCCCGTCGGACGTGCTGGCCGCCGCGCTGCAGCAGGCCCACGAGGCGCGCCAGACCATCCTGGGTGTGATGGCCGCGGCCATCGCCGCCCCGGGTGAGATGAGCGAGTACGCCCCGCGGGTGACCTCGGTCAAGATCCCCGTCGACAAGATCGGCATGGTGATCGGGCCCAAGGGCCAGACCATCAACGCGATCCAGGACGAGACCGGCGCCGAGATCTCCATCGAGGACGACGGCACGATCTACGTCGGCGCGACCAACGGCCCGTCGGCCCAGGCCGCCGTGGACCGGATCAACGCCATCGCGAACCCGACCATGCCGAAGGTGGGCGACCGCTTCCTGGGCACCGTGGTGAAGACGGCGGCGTTCGGCGCCTTCGTCTCGCTGCTGCCCGGCCGCGACGGCCTGCTGCACATCTCCAAGGTGGGCGACGGCAAGCGGGTCGACCGCGTCGAGGACTTCCTCAACGTCGGCGACAAGGTCGAGGTCGTCATCGCCGACATCGACGCGCGCGGCAAGGTCTACCTGGACAAGATCGGCCCCGACGGCAACCCGATCGTCAGCGACAAGCCGGCCCCCCGCGAGGGTGACCGGGGTGGCGACCGCGGCGGCGACCGCGGCCCGCGCCGTGAGGGCGGCGACCGTCCCCGTGGCGAGGGCGGCGAGCGCCGGCGCACCCAGCGCCGCGACTGACACTCGTCGGTGACCAGCCAGAACAGCTAGAACACAGCCCGCGGGGAAGGAATCCTTCCCCGCGGGCTGTGCCCATTACCCGCGATTACCCGCGCTGAGGAACCGTGCCGCCCATGTCTCCTGCACCCACCACCGGCGGCGAGTCCATGCCGCAGCCCACCGGACCGGCTCCCGCGGACCGCCGCGCCGAGCAGCCCGGCCCCGCCTCCGGCCAGGCGGGCGGCCGACGGCGTGCCGCCTCCGCCGCACCAGCCGCGGGTTCCGGGAGCGGCGCGCGGGCGGTGACCCGGGTCCTGGACAGCGACCCGCTCGGCGGGACGGTGCGGCGCACCGTGCTGCCCAACGGGATGCGGATCCTCACCGAGGCCGTGCCCGCGATGCGCAGCGTGAGCTTCGGCATCTGGGTCGGTGTGGGCTCGCGCGACGAGGCCCCGCAGCTCGGCGGCGCTTCGCACTTCCTGGAGCACCTGCTGTTCAAGGGCACCCGCAAGCGGTCCGCGCTGGACATCTCCGCGCAGATCGAGGCGGTCGGCGGCGAGACCAACGCGTACACCGCCAAGGAGTACACCTGCTACTACGCGCGGGTGCTCGACGAGGACCTGCCGCTGGCCATCGACGTCATGTGCGACGCGGTCGCCGACTCGGTGCTGGCCGAGGCCGATGTCGAGACCGAGCGCGGGGTGATCCTCGAAGAGATCGCCATGCACGCCGACGAGCCCGGTGACGAGGTGCACGACCTGCATGCCGAGGTCCTCTACGGCGACCACCCGCTGGGCCGGCTGATCTCGGGCACCGTCGAGACCATCACGCCGATGACCCGCAAGCAGATCAACAGCTTCTACCGGCGGCGGTACACCCCGCCGGTCATCGTGATCGCCGCCGCGGGCAACCTGGACCACGCGACCGTGGTCAAGCAGGTCCGCGAGGCGTTCGCGGGCACGCCGCTCGGCGACGCCCTGCCGGCCTCGCCGGAGCCCACCCGCTCGCCGCACTCGCGGGTCAAGCACCGCCCGCCGGCCACGCTGGTGCGACCGGACGACACCGAGCAGGCCCACCTGGTGCTCGGCGGCCCGGCCCTGCACCGCCACGACGAGCGCCGGTTCGCCCTCGGCGTGCTCAACAACGTGCTCGGCGGCGGCATGTCCAGCCGGCTGTTCCAGCAGGTCCGCGAGAAGCGCGGGCTGGCGTACTCGGTCTACTCCTACACCTCGCAGTACGCCGAGACCGGCAGCTTCGCGGTGTACGCCGGCTGCGCCCCCGCCAAGGCCGACGAGGTCCTCGCCCTGATCCGCCAGGAGCTGGCCGACACCGCCGCGCACGGCATCACCGCCGAGGAACTGCGCCGCGGCAAGGGCATGCTCAAGGGTTCCCTGGTGCTGGGCCTGGAGGACACCGGTTCCCGGATGAGCCGCCTCGGCAAGGGCGAACTCCTGCACGGCGACCTCATGTCCGTCGACGAACTCCTCCGCCGCATCGAATCCGTCACCCTCGACGAGGTCAACCACATCGCCGCCAAGGTCCTCACCGCCCCCATGTCCCTGGCCGTAGTAGGCCCCTTCGACGACACCGCCTTCCAACTCTGACCCCCACCCGCCGTGCCCGGGTTGATCATGAACTTGTGGACGTGTTCGACGGGGTGTCGCTGCCTTAACTTCATGATCGATTCGGTGGGTGGGGCGGTCGGGTGGGGGCGTCCCGAAAGCGCGTGGTCGTCGCGCTTGGGGCGGTCTGATCCGCTAGGTTGGGCGCGTGACTGATGAAGTAGAGCCGCTGCGGGTCGGTGTGCTGGGGGCCCGCGGCCGCATGGGCATCGAGGTGTGCCGGGCCGTCGACCAGGCCGGGGACCTCGACCTCGTGGCGATGGTCGACCAGGGTGACTGGCTGTTCAACGCCTCCGACGCCGCCGCCCAGGTCGTGGTGGACTTCACCACGCCGGACGTGGTCATGGACAACCTGCAGTGGTGCATCGACCAGGGAATCAACGTGGTCGTCGGCACCAGTGGCTTCACCGACGCGCGCCTGGAGCAGGTCAAGGGCTGGCTCGCGGCCAAGCCTGAGGTGGGTGTGGTGATCGCGCCCAACTTCGGCATCGGCGCGGTGCTGATGATGGAGTTCGCCGAGCGGGCGGCCCGCTACTTCGACTCGGTGGAGATCATCGAGCAGCACCACCCGAAGAAGGTCGACGCGCCCAGCGGCACCGCCCTGCACACCGCCCGGCTCATCGAGCAGGCCCGCAAGGCCGCCGGCAAGCCCGCGATGCCCGACGCGACCACGGACGAGATGCCCGGCGCGCGCGGCACCGAGGTCGGGGGCGTACGCATCCACAGCGTCCGCGCCGCCGGCCTCGTCGCCCACCAGGAGATCCTCTTCGGCGCCACCGGCGAGACCCTCACGATCCGCCACGACTCCTTCGACCGCGCCTCCTTCATGCCCGGCGTCCTCCTCGCCATCCGCGAGGTGGTCAAACGCCCCGGCCTAACCCTCGGCCTGGCCCCCCTCCTGTAACCCCACCCCCACCCCCACCCCCA
>NZ_JAAOTI010000046.1:0-53493 GCF_011297315.1 Catellatospora chokoriensis | reverse complement strand
CACCCCCCCACCGCGTTGATCATGAACTTGTGGACGTGTTCGGCGGTGTGTCACCACCCTGGGACCGTGATCACTGAATCGGCGTCGGGTGCACCGCGGGGTGACGGGTAGGCTGTCGGGCGTGCGAGTGCTGGCGGCGATGTCTGGTGGAGTGGATTCGGCGGTGGCGGCTGCCCGGGCCGTGGCGGCCGGGCACGACGTCACCGGGGTGCATCTGGCGCTGTCGAAAAACGCGGCGACGCACCGGACCGGGGCGCGGGGGTGCTGCACCAAGGAGGACGCGCACGACGCGCGGCGGGCGGCGGACGTGCTCGGGATCCCGTTCTACGTGTGGGACATGGCCGAGCGCTTCCACGAGGACGTGATCGAGGACTTCGTCGCGGAGTACGCGGCGGGCCGCACCCCGAACCCGTGCCTGCGCTGCAACGAGAAGATCAAGTTTGCGGCGGTGCTGGACCGGGCGCTGGCGCTGGGCTTCGACGCGGTGGTCACCGGCCACCACGCGCGGCTGGGCGCCGACGGGCTGCTGCGCCGCAGTGTCGACCTCGCCAAGGACCAGTCCTACGTGCTGGCGGTGCTGAACCGGGAGCAGCTCGGGCACTCGATGTTCCCGCTGGGCGACTCGACCAAGGAGCAGGTGCGCGCCGAGGCGCACGCCCGTGGCCTGGCCGTCGCCGACAAGCCCGACTCGCACGACATCTGCTTCATCGCCGACGGCGACACGCAGGGCTTCCTGCGCAAGCACCTGGGCAGCGAGCCCGGCGACATCGTCGACGCCGGCACCGGCGAGGTGCTGGGCAGGCACGACGGCGCGTTCGCGTACACGGTGGGCCAGCGCAAGGGGCTGGCGCTGGGCCGGCCCGCGCCGGACGGCCGCCCGCGCTACGTCCTGTCGATCACGCCGGTCACCAACACGGTCACCGTCGGTCCGGCCGAGGCGCTGGAGGTCTCGCAGGTCGACGGCGCGCGTACGGTCTGGATCGCGGGCGAGCCGCCGGTCGGCCCGATCGAGTGCGAAGTGCAGCTGCGGGCGCACGGCCGGCCCGCGCCCGCCGTCGTCGAGCTGGCCGGATCCGCGATGAGCGCCCGCCTGCGCCGGCCCGAGCGCGGGATCGCCGCAGGCCAGGCCGTTGTCGCCTACCGGCCGGACCCGGCCGGTGACATCGTGCTGGGCAGCGCCACCATCACCACCGCGTCATGACCGCGCGCGGTCCCGGCCGCGTCCTGCCGACCCGTCGGCACGGTGCCCGTCGCGCCGCCTCCACCGCGGATCGCCACGTCCGAGCGACGTGCGTGCCGCCCACCTCGCCGCCTGCGCGCCGCGCAGTGGCCGCACCGGGTCGTCCCCGCCAGCAGAACGAGGCCACACCATGAGCACGCCGGACGAGAACGGCACCACCCCCGCCGAGCCGCTGTGGCCCGCCGGGTCGGCGACGGGCATCGGCTCGCTGCCGGGCACGGACATCGCCGAGGCGGTCAAGTTCACCCTCGGCGAGCTGCCGGACCTGCCCTACCTGCCGGAACTGCCGGGGCGCGGCCCCGGCGCGGACATGATCGGCCGCAGCGCCGGGCTGCTGGTCGAGCTGCCGGTGGAGATCTACGCGGGCCGGTGGCGGGTCGCCGCGAGTCCGGGCCGGGAGCTCCGCCGGGCGTACGACCTGCGTGAGCGCGACCTCGACCAGCTCACCGAGCAGGCCGAGGGCTTCACCGGGACGCTGAAGGTGCAGTCGGCCGGGCCGTGGACGCTGGCCGCCAACATCGAGCTGGCCCTGGGCGAGGCGCTGGTTTCCGACCACGGCGCGACCCGTGACCTGGCCGCATCGCTCGCCGAAGGACTCAAGACGCACGTCGCGGATGTGCGGCGGCGGGTGCCGGGGGCGAAGGTGCTGCTCCAGCTCGACGAGCCGTCGCTGCCCGCGGTGCTGGCCGGGCGGGTGCGCACCGCCAGCACCCTGCACACCTACCGCTCGGTGGCCCCGTCGACGGTCCGGGACACGCTCACCTCGGTGGTCGAGGCGGCCGGCGTGCCGGTGATCGTGCACTGCTGCGCACCCGACGCGCCCCTGTCGCTGCTGCGTGACGCCGGGGCGTCCGCGCTCGCGCTGGACCTGGAGCTGGTCGGCACCGGCGCGGAGAAGCTCGACGCGATCGGCGAGCTGATCGACGCCGGGGTGGGCCTGTTCGCGGGCGTGGCACGCACGACGCCCCCGGCGAGCGGGCGGCAGCCCGACGCCGGGGCGCTGGCCGACCGCGTCAAGCGGCTGTGGCGTGACCTCGGGTTCCCCTACGAACTGCTGGCACAGCGGGTGGTGATGACGCCGTCGTGCGGGCTGGCCGGAGCGACGCCCGCGTACGCCCAGGCCGTGCTGAAAGCCTGCCGCGAAGCGGGCAGGCGACTGGTGGAGCAGTAAGACCGCCGCTGATCGGGCTCAGGCCGCGGTGGCTGCCGGGGTCCGGTAGCGCAGGATCGCGAAGGCGCGGGCGAGCGCGCCGGTGTCGCCGTCGGCGGTGAGCGCGCCGGACGCGCCGGCCTCGGCGGGGTCGAGCTCGCCACGGGTCAGCGCGTCGAAGGTGGCCAGGTCGCAGGTCACCACGAGGTTGGCGGGGACCGGACCGGGCCCGGACCGGGCGTGCACGCCGGTGTCGTCGGCGGTGACGTGGAAGACCTCGTCGCCGACGTGGAACCGGTAGGTCTCGTGCCCGCGACCGGCGTCGGCCGGGCACCGTTCGGCGAGGTAGAGCGCGATCAGCTCGGCGCGGGCGGTGCCGGGGTCGATCTCGTCGTCGACCGGCAGCTCGTTGCCCCAGGTGGCTAGCTCGATCAGCAGCGGGCGCAGGCGCTCGCCGTATGCGGTCAGTTCATAGGCGCGCACGTCGGAGGCGGCCGGCAGTGCGCGCCGGACCACGACTCCGCTGCGCTCCAGCAGCTGGAGGCGCTCGGCCAGGCGGTTGGTGCCCATCGCGGGCAGCAGCGTCAGGAGTTCCTTGAACCGCCTCGGCCCGAGCAGCAGCTCGCGCACGATGAGAAGGGTCCATCTCTCACCGAGCACGTCGAGCGAGCGCGCGATCGGGCACAGCTGGCCGTACAAACGCTTGGGCATGGTTCAAGGATACCTTTCGCATGGCGGCAGCTATATGATTCGTATCTCAAGGCGAGCACTATACTTTTCATATAGTGTCGCTGGTGAAACCAGTTCCACCAGGAGGCAAGCATGAAGATCAACGGTTCTGTGGCACTCGTGACCGGCGCCAACCGCGGCCTCGGCAAGGCGTTCACCGAGGAGCTGCTGGCTCGCGGCGCGTCGAAGGTGTACGCGACGGCGCGTGTCGCCGCGTCGATCACCGACCCGCGGGTCGTCCCGCTCCAGCTCGACGTCACCGACCCCGCTTCGGTGGCGGCCGCCGCGAAGCAGGCCGGCGACGTGCAACTGCTGATCAACAACGCCGGCATCGCGACCGGGGCGGGCATCCTCGACGGCGACGAGGCGCTGCGCCGGGAGATGGACACCAACTACTTCGGCACGGTACGGGTGGCCCGCGAGTTCGCGCCGATCCTGGCCGCCAACGGCGGCGGCGCGATCGTCAACGTGCTCTCGGCGCTGTCCTGGTTCTCGCTGCCCACCACCGCGGGCTACTCGGCGTCGAAGTCCGCCGCCTGGGCGGCCACCAACGCCCTGCGCCTGGCACTGCACGACCAGGGCACCCTGGTCACCGGGGTGCACATCGGCTACATCGACACCGACATGGCCGCGCACGTCGACGGTCCGAAGGTCGCCCCCGAGCACGTGGTGGCGCAGGTCCTCGACGGCGTGGAGGAGGGGCTGCCCGAGGTGCTCGCCGACGACGTCAGCCGCCAGGTCAAGTCCGGCCTCTCCGGCGACCTGCGCAACCTGTACCCGGCCATCGCCTGAGCCATGGGGCCCCGGGTGGCCGCTCCGGCGGCCGCCCGGCCCGCCCGGCGGGTGGCGTCCGGGTGGCAGGATGCCCCGGGTGACGGTCATGGACGCGGCCAGCGGGTCGCTCTTCGGGTTGGCGTACGGCGACGCGCTGGGCAAGCCGACCGAGTTCCGCAAGTACGCCGAGATAACGGCGCAGCATGGTCCGGGCGGGCCGCGGGAGTTGCCCGAACCCGCGCTGGTCACGGACGACACGCAGATGGCGCTCGCGGTCGCCTGGGCGCTGCGCGACGCCGCCCGGCCGACCCCGGCGGTGCTCGAACCGCTGCTGCGCGAGCGCTTCCTGGCCTGGGCGAAGAGCCCGGACAACAACCGCGCCCCCGGGATGACCTGCCTGAACGCCTGCGCGAACCTGTCGCGAGGGCAGCGCTGGCAGGAGGCGACGGTGGCCGGGTCGAAGGGCTGCGGGGCCAACATGCGGGTCACCCCGGTTGGCCTGATCGCCGGATACGACCTGGACACCCTGGCCGGGGTGGCGCAGCTGCAGGCGGGGCTGACCCACGGGCACCCGACCGGCCTGGCCGCCGCCGAGCTGACCGCGCTCGCGGTGCGCCTGCTGCGCGACGGCCTCGACCTGGCCGAGGTGCCTGCCGCGCTGCGCGACCGCTGCGCTGACCAGCGCACCGTCTACCGCGAGGACTGGCTGGGCGACCTGTGGCAGCGACCGGGCGTGCCGGCCCCGGAGGAGTTCGTCGCGCGGGGCTGGGACGAGTGCGCGGATGCGCTGGACCTGCTGCTGGCGGCGCTGGCCCGGCCGGACTCCGGCGGTGACGTCTGCCTGGAGACCGGCGAGGGCTGGATCGCGGAGCAGGCGCTGGCCACGGCGCTGCTGGCGGCGCTGCGCCACGCCGACGACCCGGTCGCCGCGCTCGGCCGGGCGGCGGCCACCAACGGCGACTCCGACTCGATCGCCTGCCTGGCGGGCGCGTTCCACGGTGCCGCCGCAGGGATGGCGGCCTGGCCGGCCGGCTGGGCCGCGCGCATCGAGTACGCCGACCAGCTCACGACGCTCGGCGCGGCCTGGGACTGACCTTCGACGCGGCGTCATCATGATCTGTTTTGTGGACGCCCGGTGCTGCTGGGGCGACGTCCAGCGTCCACAAAAACAGATCATGGGCGGTCCGCAGGGCGCGGTCCGCGGTGTCGGTGGGGGCGGATACCGTGCACGGGTGACCAGTGAGGTAACCGACAAGGTCCGGACGCGGTACGCCGAGCTCGTGGCCAAGATCAATGACGCGCAGCACCGCTACTACGTCGACGACGCGCCGACGCTGTCGGATGCGGCCTACGACGAGCTGATGCACGAGCTCGAGGCGCTGGAGCTGGAGTTTCCCGAGCTGGTCTCGCAGGACTCGCCGACGCAGCGGGTGGGGGCCGGCGAGTGGGCCGGCTTCGCCAGCGTCGATCACGCCGAGCGCATGCTCAGCCTCGACAACGCCTTCAACGACGACCAGCTCGCCGCCTGGGCGGTGCGGGTCGAGAAGGACGCGGGGGCGCCGGTGCGCTACCTGTGCGAGCTGAAGATCGACGGTCTCGCGGTCAACCTCACGTACGAGAAGGGCCGGCTGACCCGCGGCGCGACCCGCGGCGACGGGCGCACCGGCGAGGACGTCACCGCCAACGTGCGCCGCATCGCGGGCATCCCGCACAAGCTGGCCGGGGACAACCCGCCGGACCTGGTGGAGGTCCGCGGCGAGATCTACTTCCCGGCGCAGGCGTTCGCCGACCTCAACGCGGCGCAGACCGCGGCGGGCGAGCGCACCTACGTCAACCCGCGCAACGCCGCCTCCGGCTCGCTGCGGCAGAAGGACCCGGCGATCACCGCCAAGCGCGCCCTGCACCTCATCGTGCACGGCATCGGCGCCCGCAGCGGCTTCGAGCCGACCAGCCAGTCCGACGCGTACGCGCAGCTCAAGGCGTGGGGCCTGCCGACCAGCGAGCGCTGGCGGGTGGTCGACTCGCTCGACGAGGTGAAGGCCTACATCGCCAACTACGCCGCGCACCGGCACGACCTCGAACACGACATCGACGGCGTGGTGGTCAAGGTCGACGACGTCGCCGAGCAGACCAAGCTCGGCGCGACCAGCCGCGCACCGCGCTGGGCGATCGCGTTCAAGTACCCGCCGGAGGAGGTCAACACCAAGCTCCTCGACATCGAGGTGAACGTGGGCCGCACCGGCCGCGTCACGCCGTACGCGGTGCTGGAGCCGGTGTTCGTCGGCGGCGTGACGGTCGCCAGCGCCACCCTGCACAACCAGCAGGAGGTGGCCCGCAAGGGCGTGCGCATCGGCGACACCGTCGTCATCCGCCGCGCGGGCGACGTGATCCCCGAGGTGCTCGGCCCCGTCGAGGCGCTGCGCGACGGCAGCGAGGTCGTCTGGCAGATGCCGGGCAAGTGCCCGTCCTGCGGCACGAAGCTGGCCCCGTCCAAGGAGGCCGATGTCGACCTCCGCTGCCCCAACTCGCGCCACTGCCGCAAGCAGGTGATCGAGCGCATCATCTACATCGGCGGCCGGGACGGCCTGGACGTCGAGGGCATGGGCGAGAAGGCCGCGATCGCGCTGGTCGAGGGCGGGATCGTCAGCAACGAGGGCGACCTGTTCGGCCTTGACGAGGCGCAGCTGGCCAAGTCGCCGTTCTTCCTGAAGAAGGACGGCACGCTGTCCACCAACGCGGGCAAGCTGCTGGCCAACCTGGAGCGGGCCAAGCAGCAGCAGCTGTGGCGGGTGCTGACCTCGCTGTCCATCCGGCACGTCGGCCCGACCGCGGCCCGTGCGCTGGCCGACCACTTCAACGCCGTGGAGGCGATCGCCGGCGCGTCGCTGGAGCAGATGTCGGTGGTCGAGGACGTCGGCGGCACCATCGCCGAGGCGGTGCGGGAGTGGTTCGCCGAGGACTGGCACCGCGAGGTCGTCGAGAAGTGGCGGGCCGCGGGTGTGCGCATGGACCAGGAACCGGTCGCCGACACCGGCCCGAAGCCGCTGGACGGCTTGACCGTGGTCGTCACCGGCACGCTGGAGGGCCACAGCCGCGACGAGGCGGGCGAGGCGCTGACCGCGCTCGGGGCGAAGGTGGCCGGCTCGGTGTCGAAGAAGACCAACTTCGTGGTGGTCGGCGAGAATGCCGGGTCCAAGCTGGACAAGGCCCGCTCGCTGGGCGTGCCGACCCTCGACGAGCCGGGCTTCGCCGTGCTGCTGGCGCAGGGCCCGGAGGCCGCGAAGGCGTACGCCGAGGCGAACCGCGAAAACGGGTAGACGGATGATCTAGCGTCGGCACCGATGACGACGAAGCTGAACGATCTCGAATTCCGCTCGCTGCGGGCCGGCGAGGAGCACCTGTTCCTCGCCTACCCGCAGCCGCCGGTGCCCGGCGTGGGCGTGGAGTCCCGCCGGGTCTGGTCCGACCTGCTCGCCGACGGCCAGTACCGTCCGGAGTGGAGCTGGGTGGCCCGCCGCGCCGGGCACACCGTCGCGCGCTGCGCCTTCTGGGGTTTCCCGGAGTCGGCGAGCCCCTACAGCCTCGACTGGCTGGAGCCGGGGGCCGGGCCCGACTGCCGGGAGATCGCCGCGGCGCTGCTCGCCACGGCGCTGCGCGAGATGCGCACCGCCGAGGGCGCGCGTCCCGAATACCACCTGTTCCTGCCGCCGGGCTGGCGCGACACCGAGGGTGTCCGGGAGGCCGCCGAGGACCGGCTGGCCGTCGCGGCCGCCGCCGGGTACGAGCCGTTCATCGAGCGGTTCAACTACACCTGGACCCCCGCGGACCGGGTGCCGGCGCGCTCGACCCGGCTGGTGTTCCGCGAGGTCGGCGACGAGCAGGCGCTCGCGGTCATCCGGGCCTCGATCGAGGGCACGCTCGACGGCCACAGCGCCCGCGACGCCGCCCGGCACGGCCTCGCCGAGGCCGCTCGCATCATGCTCACCGACCTGGCCGACCTGCCGTCGCCACGGGAGTGGTGGCGGGCCGCGTACACGCCGGACGGGGACCTGGTCGGCCTGGTCGTGCCGGCCCGCAACCCCGCCCGCGCGGTGATCGGCTACCTCGCCGTGGTGCCCGCGCGGCGCGGCCGCGGTTACGCCGACGACCTGCTGGCCGAGGCGACGGCGCTGCTCGCGGAGCAGGGCGCGCAGGAGATCGGGGCCGACACCGACCTCGGCAACCGGCCGATGGCCGCGGCGTTCGCCCGGGCCGGCTACCGCAACACCGCGATCCGCGTGGTGCTCCAGTAGCGCCGCCCCGACATCGGGGTAGTGGCGGATGGAGATATACGCAAGGTCGCATGGGTCTTACGTGGAGTAACGGAGGAAAGGGTCAAACAATCACATCTTCGTCACACGCGAACGCGCAGAGTGGTCTGGGGCGTTTTCGGGCTTAGAGTGAAGTGACCAGCCGCGATCGGCGGGCGGCGCCGTCGCGCGTCAATCGGCCTCGGGAAGGTGTCCATGGCGGCCACACCCCAAGCACTGCAGGCACATCGCAATCGTGTGCCCGCGGAGCGGCGGCGGAATTTCGGTGTGTACGTCATCGCCATCACCGTGGCAGCGGCTGCCATCACTCTGCGTGATTTCACCCAGCTGCCGAGTGTCCTGGAACATGCCCCCCTCGGTTTCTGGGTGCTGGCCGGGCTCGCCGTCGCGGGCGACGCCCTGCCGGTGACACTGCCCGGCCGATGGAACACGTCGGCGATCTATCCGTCGATCTGCTTCACGTTCGCCATAATGATCGACTCCGGTCTCGCGGCCGCCGTGGTGGTGCAGGGCCTGGCGGTGGCGGTCGCCTCACTGCGGCTGCGGCACGCGCTGTGGCGGGCCGTGTTCAACCTCGGCCAGTACACGCTGGCCTTCGGGTTCGCGTACGCGGTGCTGCACCTGCTCAGCGGCGACGCCCCGGCCGGACTGCCCGCGCTGGCCGCCTCGGCCGCCGCGTGGTTCGCGGTGAAATACCTGACCACGGCGACGGCGATCTGGCTGCGCGACGGCGGCTCGTTGCTGCCGATCATCATGGGCCCGCTGGCCAACGAGGCGCTGAGCACCGGCGCGCTGCTCATGCTGGGCCCGGTCATCGCCGCGCAGACCGAGGTCGCGCCGGAACTGGTGCTGGCGCTGATACTGCCGCTGCTGGCGGTGCGACGACTGTCCATCATCACCGCCGAGCAGAACCACCTGGCCAACATCGACACCCTCACCGGCCTGGCCAACCGCAAGGCGCTGATCGGCGAGGTGTCCGCCGCGGTCGCCGGCCACGCCCAGCGCGCCGTGCAGGGCGACCCGCGCAGCCGCTTCGGCCTGCTGCTGCTCGACCTGGACCGGTTCAAGCACGTCAACGACTCGCTCGGGCACGAGGTGGGGGACCGGCTGCTGATCGCGGTCGGCGACCGGCTGGACCGGCTGGTGCGCCCCGGCGACCTGGTCGCCCGGCTCGGCGGGGACGAGTTCGCCGTCGTGGCGAAGCGCCTCGACAGCCCCGACCAGGCACGAGAGCTGGCCGAGCAGATCGAGCAGGCGCTGACCGCCCCGGTCGTGCTGGACGGGCTGCCGCTCGACGTCGGCGGCTCGATCGGCATCGCCATCTACCCCGACCACGGCACCAACTTCGCCACCCTGCTGCGCCACGCCGACGTCGCGATGTACACGGCCAAGCACGACGGCGACGGTGTCGCCGTGTACGACCCCGACGCCGACCAGAACTCCCCGCAGCGGCTGAGCCTGCTCGCCGACCTGCGCACCATGCTCGGCCAGCCGGACCGGGGCGGGCTGCGGCTGTTCTACCAGCCCCAGGTCGAGATCTCGACCGGTGAGGTGGTCGGCGTGGAGGCGCTGCTGCGCTGGCAGCACCCGACCCGCGGCCCGGTCAGCCCGGACGAGCTGATCCGGGTGGCCGAGCCCAGCTCGGTGATGCGGCTGCTGACGCGATGGGTGGTCGAGGAGGCGGTGATCCAGCTCGCCAAGTGGTCCGCGTCGGGCATGCAGGTGCGGATGGCCGTCAACGTCAGCGTGCGCGACCTGCACACCGGCGCGATCGTCGAGCAGATCGAGGAGCTGCTGCAGCGGTACGGCGTCCCGCCGTACCGGCTGCAGTTGGAGATCACCGAGAGCGCGCTGATGGCCGACCCGCACCGGGTGCTGGCCACGCTGACCCGGCTGCAGCTGCTCGGGGTCGGCATCGCGCTGGACGACTTCGGCACCGGGTACTCGTCGCTGCAGCACCTGCGCCGGCTGCCGCTGTCCGAGGTGAAGATCGACCGCTCGTTCGTGATGGCCATGGCCGACGACCCGGACGACCTGGTGATCGTACGGTCGATCATCGAGCTGGCCGGGGCGCTCGGACTCCGCGTGGTCGCCGAGGGCGTCGAGGACGAGCGGGCCTGGCGACTGCTGCAGTCCGCCGGCTGCGAGGTGGCCCAGGGGTGGTTCTACGCCCGCCCGCTGCCGCCCGACGAGCTGGCCGACTGGCTGTCGCGCACCACCCTGCCCGCGCGCAGCGTCTGAGCCCGGGGCCAGGGGCGCTGCGAACCGCACCTGCGGTGACAAATAGACTCGCTACGGGCGCGGAGCGTGTGCCACCCTTCGCGCTGTCCGAGTTCGCCGCTACGTGTAGGGGGCAGTCATGGCCGCCATCTCCCGCGAAGAGGTCGCGCATCTCGCGCGCCTGTCGCGGCTCGCCGTCACCGAACAGGAGCTGGACCGCTTCGCCGGCCAGCTGGATGTGATCCTGCAGTCGGTGGCGCGGGTCGGTGAGGTCGCCGCGGATGACATCCCGCCCACGTCGCACTCGGTGCCGCTGGTCAACGTGCTGCGCGAGGACGTCGTCGTGCCCGGCCTGACCCGTGCAGAGGCGCTGTCGGGCGCGCCGGACGCCGCCGAGGACCGGTTCCGCGTCCCCCAGATCCTTGCGGATGAGGAGTGACCCCGATGAGTGATCTGATCAAGCTGACCGCGGCCGAGCTGGGTGCGAAGATCGCCGCCGGCGACGTCTCCGCGGAGGAGGTCACCCGCGCCCACCTGGACCGCATCGCCGAGGTCGACGGCCGGGTGCACGCCTTCCTGCACGTCGACGACGCGGGCGCGGTCGAGGCCGCGCGGGCCGTCGACGCCAAGCGCGCCGCGGGGGAGCAGCTCGGCCCGCTGGCCGGCGTGCCGATCGCGATCAAGGACGTCATCGCGACCAAGGGCATCCCCACCACCGCCGCTTCGAAGATCCTCGAAGGCTGGCGGCCGCCGTACGACGCGACGGTGATGACCCGCATCCGCGACGCGGGCATGGTCATGCTCGGCAAGACCAACATGGACGAGTTCGCGATGGGCTCCTCCACGGAGTACTCGGCCTACGGCCCGACGTACAACCCGTGGGACCTGACCCGCATCCCGGGCGGCTCCGGCGGCGGCTCGGCGGCGGCGGTCGCCGGTTACGAGGCCCCGCTGGCCATCGGCACCGACACCGGCGGCTCGATCCGCCAGCCCGGCGCGGTCACCGGCACCGTCGGCGCGAAGCCGACCTACGGCGGCACCTCGCGCTACGGCCTGATCGCGTTCTCCTCGTCGCTGGACACGCCCGGCCCGGTCGCGCGCACCGTGCTGGACACGGCGCTGCTGCACCAGGTGATCGCCGGGCACGACCCGCGCGACTCCACCTCGATCCCGCTGCCCGTGCCGGACGTCGTCGCCGCCGCCCGCCAGGGCGCCACGGGCGACCTCACCGGCGTGCGGATCGGCCTGGTCAAGGAGTTCTCCGGCGAGGGCGCGGAGCCCGGCGTGATGGCCGTGTTCCGCGACACCGTGGAGGCGCTGACCAAGCTGGGCGCCGAGGTCGTCGAGATCTCCTGCCCGCACTTCCAGTACGCGCTGCCCGCGTACTACCTGATCGCGCCGAGCGAGTGCTCGTCGAACCTGGCCCGGTTCGACTCGGTGCGCTTCGGCCTGCGGGTCGGCGACGACGGCCGCAACTCGCTGGAAGAGGTCATGTCGCTGACCCGCGAGGCGGGCTTCGGCGACGAGGTCAAGCGCCGCATCATCATCGGCACGTACGCGCTGTCGTCGGGTTACTACGACGCCTACTACGGCCAGGCGCAGAAGGTGCGCACGCTGATCACGCAGGACTTCACGTCCGCGTTCGAGAAGGTCGACGTGCTGGTCTCGCCGACCACGCCGTTCACCGCGTTCGAGCTGGGCGCGCGCACCGCCGACCCGTACCAGATGTACCTGGCGGACCTGTACACGATCCCGACGAACCTGTACGGCGGCCCCGGCATCTCGGTGCCGGCCGGCCTGTCCGACGGGCTGCCGGTGGGCCTGCAGGTCATGGCGCCGACCATGGCCGACGACCGGATGTACCGGATCGCCGCCGCGGTCGAGTCGACGGTGGGCACCTTCACCCCGCCCGCGCTCTGACGGTCACGCGATACGGCGTCCCCCTCCCCGTCCGGGGAGGGGGACGCCGTCGTCTCAGCGCCTGAGGAGCGGATGAGCCGGGGTCAGGAGGCGGCCCCCTTCAACCGGGGGTAGAGCAGGCCCGCGAGGACCGCGCCGAGCGCGCCGGAGACGGCGAACACCCAGATGTCGGACCAGTCGCTGGCCCCGCCGGCGATGGTCAGCGCCAGTTCCGGCCCGAAGGTGCGGGCGAAGTTGAGCGACGCGCTGGTGACTGCCGCGATCGCGAGGGTGCCACCGGCGTAGGCCAGGCCGAGGCTGATGCCCGAGCGCTCGCCGTCGCCGACCGCGAACATCACGCAGGCGATGACGAACACCGCCAGCGCCTCGGCGACGATCGCCGCGATCAGGCCCTTGCCGGAGCTGGCGGCCTCGGACAGGCGGTTCGCGCCGAGCCCGGCGGCCACGCCGTTCTCGCCGTAACACAGCCACATGAGCAGGCCGCCGACGAAACCGCCGACCAGCTGGGCGGCGATGATCGCAGCGCCGCCGACCCAGTCCACGCTGCCGCGGACCGCGGCGGCGAGGGTGAGCCAGGGGTTGAAGTGGCCGCCGAAGATCCACGCGGCGGCGGCCGCGGCGATCATCAGGCCGACCGCGCCCGCCAGCAGCGGACCGCCGCCGACGATCAGCGCGCCGACGCCGAAGAAGACCAGTACTGCGGTGCCGAGCGCCTCGGCGGTGAGGCGGGACAGCGTTGCGGAACCCATCATGCACCTCCCTGTGCATCGATGAGGGAAAGAACGCGACGCGGAAACCGGCTGGCCGGCCGCTGGTGGGCGTCCTCGGTGGTCCGCCGTTGCAGGCGGGCCGCCGGGAGGCGCCACTAGCGGATAGGGGTGACCGGCCGGGGCTCGTCCCGTTCTCAGGGTGCATTCAGGATCGGGGCGGCGGTGATCAGCGCACAGCGACGAATGAATGAATGAGGGCTCACCTGATCGGCTCATGTTGTGACCTACGCCACTACTCTTGTCATGATCGATGCGTGGAGGGGCGGATAACCCGGTGTGAGCGGGGCCGGGCGGGCTACTAGGCTGGTGGTTGTTTTGTCCGGCGGCGTCTCGCACGCCCACGCCAAGCCTGGAGCGAGCAGATGAGCACCAACGTGCTGCCCACCTACGACGACGTCGTCTCCCGCTACGAGCCGGTCATCGGCCTGGAGACGCACGTCGAGCTGGGCACGGTCACCAAGATGTTCTGCGGCTGCCCGACCGACTTCGGTGCCGAGCCGAACACCCAGGTGTGCCCCGTCTGCCTGGGTCTGCCCGGCAGCCTCCCGGTCGCCAACCGCGCCGCGATCGAGGCGACCATCCGCATCGGGCTCGCGCTGAACTGCTCGATCGCCACCTGGTGCCGCTTCGCCCGGAAGAACTACTTCTACCCGGACATGCCGAAGAACTTCCAGATCAGCCAGTACGACGAGCCGCTGTGCACCGACGGCTACCTCGACGTCGAGATCGACGGCGAGACCGTGCGCATCGGCATCGAGCGGGTGCACCTGGAGGAGGACACCGGCAAGACGCTGCACGTCGGCGGCGCGACCGGGCGCATCCACGGCGCGACCGAGTCCCTGGTCGACTACAACCGGGCCGGCATCCCGCTCGTCGAGATCGTCACCAAGCCGGTGCCCGGCCTCGGCGCGAAGGCCCCCGAGATCGCCAAGGCGTACGTCGCCGAGCTGCGTGACGTCATCCGCACCCTGGGCGTCTCCGACGTTCGCATGGAGCAGGGCTCGATGCGCTGCGACGTGAACACCTCGCTCAACCTGCCCGGCGCGGAGTGGGGCACCCGCACCGAGACCAAGAACGTCAACTCGCTGCGCAGCGTCGAGCGTTCCGTGCGCACGGAGATGCTGCGCCAGGCCATGGTGCTCGACGGCGGCGGCACCATCACGCAGGAGACCCGGCACTTCCACGAGGACACCGGCGACACCACGTCCGGCCGCTCCAAGGAGACCGCGACCGACTACCGCTACTTCCCCGAGCCCGACCTGGTGCCGCTCGCGCCCGAGCCGGCGTGGGTGGAGCAGCTCAAGGCCGCCCTGCCGGAGCTGCCGCGCGAGCACCGCGCCCGGCTCAAGACCGAGTGGAACCTGTCCGACCTGGACATGCAGTCCATCCTCAACGCGGGCGCGGTCTCGCTGATCGAGCGCACCGTCGCCGCGGGCGCGTCGCCGGAGGCGGCCCGCAAGTGGTGGCTGGGCGAGCTGTCGCGGCGCGCCAACGCGGAGGGCGTCGAGCTGGAGGCCGTGGGCGCCACGCCCGAGCAGGTCGCGAAGCTGCAGGTGCTGGTCGCGTCGGGCAAGCTGACCGACAAGCTGGCCCGCCAGGTGCTGGAGGGCGTGCTGGCCGGCGAGGGCGACCCGGAGCAGATCATGGCCGCCCGCGGCCTGGAGGTCGTCTCCGACACCGGCGCGCTGACCGCCGCCATCGACGAGGCCATCGCCGCCAACCCCGACGTCGCCGAGAAGATCCGCGGCGGCAACCAGGCCGCCGCCGGCGTCCTGATCGGCGCGGTCATGAAGACCACCAAGGGCCAGGCCGACGCCAAGACCGTCCGCGAACTGGTCCTCGCCCGCCTCGCGAGCTGACCGGTCAGGCTGACCGCCGCGGCGCACGCCCCGCTTTTCATAGACGCTGGCCTATTACGTCGAGTTCGATCTCCGAATAATCGACGTAATAGGCCGGCGTCTATTTTTGAGGGGCAGGGGCGGGGGCCGCGGGGGCCGGAGGTGTGGTGCGGGTCAGCGGGTGGGGGTCGGCGTCGGGCGGAGGGAGGTGCCCGGGGCGGCTGACTGGCCGGGTGGGGTGTCGTCGACGACGTGGCGGGACAGGGCCACCTCGGCCAGGCCGGTGCCGCCGACGGTGATGTCGTCGTACGCCATCAGCGCCCGGTTGTCGTCGAAGTAGAGCACCGACATCGTCAGCGGCGTCGGTGTCTCGCCCTCCAGGCCGCGCAGTCCGGCCCCGCCGGTCGAACCCTGCACCATGAGCATGGTCGTGTCGTCGCCGAGCTTGCCGACCTCGCGGTGGTGCCGGTGCCCGGCCAGCACCACCGGGGCGTATCCGGCCAGCGGCCCCGCCGACAGCGGATCGTGCACCAGCGCCAGGTCGACGACCCGGTCGCGCTGCTTGGCGATGGTGTCCGCGAGCTGGTCGCCGACGTCGAGGACCCGCTCGACGGTCTGCTTGGACTCGCCCGATCCGGCCGGCTCCGCCGCCTTGTCCGGGGTGAAGCGCGGGTCGCCGATCCCGGCGATGTTCAGCCCTGCCACCCGCACCACCTTGTTGTCCAGCACGATCGCGTTGGGCTGGGCGGCGACCGCGGCCTGGGTCACGGCCGAGTCGTGGTTGCCGCGCACGAAGACGTACGGCACCTTCAGCAGCGAGATCGACGCCACGAACGCCTTCTCGGGCTCGCTGCCCCAGTCGGTGATGTCGCCGGTGTCGACCACGACGTCGATGTGGAAGCTGTCCACCACGGTGCGGATCACGCCCCACGCCGCGGGGTTGAGGTGCAGGTCGGAGACGTGCAGCACGCGCAGCGTGTTGTCCTCGGGGGAGTACACCGGCAGGTTCTGCACCGTGGCGTAGAGGCTGCCGACGTTCTGCACCAGCTTCTGCAGCTGCGCTGCGTACTCGTCGTACCGGTCGGCGATGCGCTGCGCGTTGCCGAGCACCGACGGCGCGTTGGCCAGCAGACCCTCGTACCGCGGTTCGCGCAGCGCGCCCGGGTTGAACGTGCCGAACGCCGACCCGAACGCGCCCAGCATGATCGTCAGCGCGAGCCCGCCCGCCCAGGCGACCCGGCGCATCCGCCGGTACACGAGCGCGGCCAGCAGCATCGCGCCGAGCACCGCGACCGCGGTGGCCCGCAGCACCAGCCGGGTGACCCCGGCGCGCACGTCGTCGACGGCGGTGCGGCTGGCCGTGGTGATGCCCGCGGGGTCGGTGATCAGCGCCTCGGTGCGGGTGCGGTCGAGCGCGTCCAGCCGGACCATCAACCGCGCGGGCCCGTCGTGGCTGTCCAGCTGCAGCGAGCCCAGCGGCGGCAGGACGACCTCGGTGTCGCCGTACAGCGACGGGGTGAGCGCCATCGTCGAGCGGAACGGGCCCACGTCCACGCTGGTGGCGGCGGCCAGGTAGAGACCGAGTGCGAGCCCGGTCAGCGACACGACCAGCAGGCCGAACGCCGAGCCCAGCCGTCGCCAGGGCACCCTGCCGTACGCGGCCGTCAGCATGGCGCGCCCGCGCGGGCGCGAATCGCCGCCCGGCCCGTCCCCCGTGTCGCGTCCCAGCGGCCGTGCCCACCTCGGCAACCGAGTCATCGCCCCATCATGCCCCGGCTGTCACGCGGGAGCGAGCGTGACAGCCAGAATTCGATCATCGGTTGCGATCGGTCCACCGCGGCCGTCGTGGTTGCTGGTGAGCACCCACACCGAGCCGTCCGGGGCGGTGTGCGCGTCGCGCAGGCGGCCGTACTCGCCGACCAGCGCCGGCACCGGGGCGGCCCGCAGCGTGCCGTCGGCCCGCACCGGCACCAGCCACAGGCGCTGGCCGCGCAGGCAGGCCGCGATCAGGACGTCCCCGGCGATCGCCGCGCCCGAGCACGACGCCTCGGCGGTCGTCCAGGCCGCCACCGGGTCGACGTACTGTCCCTGGCCGGCCGCGCCCTCGACCTTGGGCCAGCCGTAGTTCTTGCCCGGCTCGATCCGGTTGATCTCGTCCCAGGTGTTCTGGCCGAACTCGGTCGCCCACAGGTGGCCGCCGGAGTCCCAGGCGATGCCCTGCACGTTGCGGTGGCCGTAGGACCAGACCAGCGTCCCGAACGGGTTGCCCGGCGCGGGTCTGCCGTCCGGCGTCATCCGCAGGATCTTCCCGCCCAGGCTCTTCAGGTTCTGCGAGTTGCCGACGGTCGCGGCGTCGCCGGTGGTCGCGTAGAGGAAGCCGTCCGGCCCGAAGGCCAGCCGCCCGCCGTTGTGGACGCCCGAGATCGGGATGCCGGTGACGATCGGCTCCGGCCGCCCCCCGAGTTTCCACCGCGCGATGCGGTTGTCCCTGCTCGAGGTGTAGTAGAGGAACACCGTCTTGTCCTGCGAGTACTGCGGCGAGACGGCGATGCCGAGCAGACCGCCCTCGCTGTTGCCGTCCGCTTCGCGGATCATGCCGACCTCGGTGACGGTGAGCCTGCCCTCGGCCGAGCCGGGACCGACCTGCACGATCCGCCCGGAGTCGCGCTCGGTCACCAGCGCACCGCCGTCGGGCAGGAACGCCACGCCCCACGGCACGCGCAGGCCGGTGGCGAGGGTCTTCACCTCGGCGGTTCGGGGGCTGAAGGTCGCCGTCGCCGATGACGGGGCGGCCGACGACGGGGCCGCCGGGAGCGTCGGCGCCTGGGAGGCGATCGTGTCCGGCTCCTCGCTGCACCCGGCGGTGAAAGTGAACGCGGTCAATGCCGCGAGGATCCCGTTCCGTGCCCGGCGCAACGACATGCGGTCGAGCCTAACCCGTTGCACTGTGCTCAACTACTGCCTCGTTTCTCTCAACCCCCGCCCGCCCCGTCGCGTCGGGAAGGGCGACGGAAGGAGGAGCCGTATGGCGGAGGAAGGGTTCCGCGAGTTCGTGCAGCTTCGCTATGGCGCGCTGTTGCGCACCGCATACCTGCTCACGGGCTCGACCCACGCGGCCGAGGACCTGGTGCAGTCGGCGCTGCTGAAGGCCTACCGGCGCTGGGACCTGGTGGACGAGCCCATGGCGTACCTGCGCCGGGCCCTGGTCAACCAGCGCACCAGCGTGTGGCGCCGGATCGGGTCCCGCGAGCTGCTCACCGGCGTGCTGCCGGACCGGGGCCGGGCCGACGGGAGCGCCGCGCACGCGGACCGCGACGAGCTGATGGCGGCGCTGGCGAAGCTGCCGGTGCGCATGCGCGCCGTGCTGGTGCTCCGGTACTGGGAGGACATGTCCGAAGCGGACACCGCGGCGCTGATGGGCTGCTCGGTGGGTTCGGTGAAGTCCCAGGCCAGCCGTGGGCTGGCCAGGTTGCGGGAGGTGCTGCGCCCGGAGCCCCGGCGTGCGGCCGACGTGGCGGGGGTGATCGTGTGAGCGAGCGCGAGCTGATCGAGGGGCTGGCCCGGCTGGCCGAGCCGGTGGTGCCCGGCGATGATCCGTACGGCCGCCTGATGCGGCGGCGGCGCCGCCGGCGGATGTTCGCCGGCGGATTCTCCACCCTCGCCGCCGGCGTGGTGGCGTGGCTGCTGGCGGGATCGCTGGCCCCGGCAGGCACCGCGCTGCCCGAGGTGGTGAACCCCTCCGACCGGCCGCCGGTGGGCGTGCTGCACCGCAGCGAGCCGTTGACGCCGTGGATCCGGCGGCTCATCGAGTCGCCCACCCGGGGGAGTCTCGCGGCGGACACCGGGTTCCTCCAGGAGATGGCCGAGCGGTTGCGGCAGCGCGACGTCGACGTGGTGCCGGACGGCACGGTGAAGATCCTCTTTGCGGGCGACATCGGAGCGGCCCGGCTGATCGTCGCCGCCCGCTACGACGCCGCGGAGCAGGTCGGCATCGCCGTCTACGACGAACGGGGGGCGACTCCCGAGCAGCTGGCGCAGGCCGGCACGAAGCAGCGGGACAACGGCTCGATGGTGTCGGTGTACCCGCTGGAGCCGTACGTCGGCGTGTCCTTCGCCAACACCGCGGTCCCCTGGGGGGCCGGCGTCGAGGTGGCGCTGGCGCCGGCGGGCTGCCGGATCGCCGTCGCGACCATGGCGAGCCCGCGGACCTGGCACGACGAACCGGGCGGCGACCACGTCAGCGACGTCAACCCGACCATGCTGCACCGGGTGACCTGCGACGGGGTGGTGCACCAGCTGGATGTGGCCGGCTCCGGCGGGCTCGGCGAGCACAACGTGCGCCCGGTCACCGACGAGGAGGTGGCCGCCGCGGTCGCCGCGGCCCGGGGCGAGGTCGATCCGGTCCAGGCGGGCGTGCTGGTGCGCAGGCAGGGCTCCACGACCGGCTTGATCGGGCCGCCCCGGCTGCTGTACACGGGACGCATGCCCGGTGCCGCGGCCGACGCGGACCGGTTCAGCCTGCTCGCCTCCCCGTCCGCGGACGGCATCTGGAACCTCATGGCGGAGACCGATCTGGGCGGCTTCGGTTTCCGGACCGACGTCGACCTCGACCGGCCGGGGGCCGTGCTCGCCTTCGAACCCTGGTGGCTGGGCCCCGAGTCGGGGGAGACCCGCATCCTGGTGCTGGCTCCGCGCGAAGCCGTCGCCGTCCGGACGCTCGATGCCGCCGGCCGGGTCACCGGCACGGTCGACCTGGCCGACGGGGTCGGCGCGGTTCCGAAACCCGGCAAGGCGACCTTGCGCCTGCAGGCCGTGGACGCGGCGGGCGCGATCGTGGGGACCGGGGTCGGCGTCGTGGGCTCGTTCGACGCACCGCTCGAGGAGCTGTCGGTCAGAAACTGGTCCTGACGACGGGTAGGGCGCCTGCCGGCCGGAGGCGCCCTACCCCGCGCGCGGAGCGAGCCGATAGCGTGGGGCCGTGCGGATGTGGATCGCCCATGAGGCCGGACGTGAATTGATGGGCCCGCTGCCGGCGGGCGTCGAGGTGGCGGTGCTGCCCCGCCCGGACGCTCCGCTGCCGGGCGACCCGGCCGAGGTCGAGTTCTGGGTGCCACCGTTCCTGAGCAGCGGTGACGTGGTCGGCCTGGTCGACCGGATGAGCAACCTGAAGGTCGTGCAACTGATCACCGCCGGGGCCGATGCCTGGGTCGGCCGGCTGCGCGAGGGCGTGACGCTGTGCGACGCGCGCGGCGTGCACGACTCGCACACCGCCGAGTGGGTGGTCACCGCGATCCTGTCCTCGCTGCGCCGTTTCGACCACTTCGCGCGGGCGCAGGCGGCGCACCGCTGGGCGTACGCCGAGGTCACGCCCACCGACGAGCTGGGCGGCAAGCGGGTGCTGATCGTGGGCGCGGGCTCCATCGGCGCGGCCGTCGCGGCGCGGCTGGCCCCGTTCGAGGTGGAGCTGGCGTACGTGGCCCGCACCGCCCGGGACGGCGTGCACGGCGTCGGCGAGCTGCCCCGGCTGCTGCCGCAGGCGGATGTGGTGGTGCTGCTGGTGCCGCTGACCCCGCAGACCCGGGGCCTGGTCGACGCGTCGTTCCTGTCCGCGATGGCCGACGGGGCGCTGCTGGTCAACGCCGCCCGGGGGCCGGTCGCCGACACCGCGGCGCTGACCAAGGAGCTGGCCTCCGGCCGGATCAGCGCGGCGCTGGACGTCACCGACCCCGAGCCGCTGCCCGCCGGGCACCCGCTGTGGGACATGCCGAACGTCCTGATCACGCCGCATGTGGCCGGTTCGGTGCGCGGCCTGCTGCCGCGGGCGTACCGCATGGTGGGCCGGCAGTTGCACCGGTATGCCGACGGCGTTCCCCTCGACAACCAGGTCCGCGACGGCTACTGACCGCGTCGCCGGCGGCGTGCGCCGTCAGGCCGTGGTGAGGGCCTGGCCGGCGGCCCTGACCAGGGCCGGGAGGTCGGCCGGGCGCACCGCCGTCAGCGGGAGCGCGGTGCCGTCGGTGAGCACCGCGACGACCCGCTTCGGGCCGTCCGCGCGCAGCTCGGCGACCTGCGGCCACAGCACGACCCGGTTGCCCAGCAGCGCGCGCACGCGCATGCCGCGCTCGTTGGCGTCGGTGCCGGCCCGCCAGGCCCAGATCATGACCGCGACGGGCACGACCGGCACCAGCCACCAGAACCCGCCCTGTGCGGCGAGCGGCATCCCGCCGAGCGCGGTGAGCAGGGCGGCGACGCTGATGGAGGCGGGGAGGCGGAAGCGGGTCACGCCACGATTGTTCCACGTAGTGTGTTGTGTCGGACGTCACGGGCATACTGACCGACGGGCCCGCGCGCTCGTGGTGCGCCGCAGCGGCCGTTGCGGTGGCCGTCGCGGGCAGACCTGGGGACGCGATACCTGAAGACGCGGTGAGACTGAGAAGAAGTGAGGTCGACGATGACCGTTCTGCTGCTCATAGGCACGGCGAAGGGGCTGTTCCTCGCCCGCCGGGACCGGGTCGGGGACGCCTGGCAGCTGTCCGTGCCGCAGTTCCCGATGACGGGGGTGTACGCGGTCGGCGTCGACACCCGCCGCGCCACGCCCCGCCTGCTGGCGGCGGTCGACAGCTCGCACTTCGGCCCGAGCGTGGCGACCAGCGACGACCTGGGCGTCTGCTGGCGCGAGCCGGACCACGCCCCGCTCGCGTTCCCGCGCGACACCGACGTGGCGCTGAGCCGGGTCTGGGCGCTGCAGCCGGGCTCGGCCGCCGAGCCGGACGTGGTCTGGGCGGGCACCCAGCCGTCCGCCCTGTTCCGCTCGACCAACGGCGGGCTGACCTACGAGCTGGTCCGCAGCCTCTGGGACCACCCGCACCGCACCGAGTGGGGCGAGGGCTTCGGTGGCCAGGCCATCCACACGATCCTGCCGCACCCGACCGACCCGCAGCGGGTGCTGGTGGCCATGTCCACCGGCGGCGTCTACCGCACCACCGACGGCGGCGAGACCTGGCACCCGTCCAACAGCGGCATCCGGGTGAGCTTCCTGCCCGACCCGTTCCCGGAGTTCGGCCAGTGCGTGCACAAGGTGGCCCGCGACGGCGAGGACCCGGAGCGGCTCTACCTGCAGAACCACCACGGGGTGTACCGCTCCGACGACGACGGCCAGACCTGGTCCTCGATCGCGGACAGCCTGCCCAGCGACTTCGGCTTCGCCATGGTGGCGCACCCGCGCCGCGGCGGCACCGCCTGGAACTTCCCGATCACCGCCGACGCGCTGCGCTTCCCGGTCGACGCGAAGTGCCGCGTCTTCCGCACCACCGACGCGGGCAAGACCTGGACCCCGCAGGCGTACGGGCTGCCCACCGCCCCGTTCTACCCCTCCGTGCTGCGTGACGCCATGTGCGTGGACAACAACGACCCGGTCGGCGTCTACTTCGGCAGCCGCACCGGCGAGGTGTTCGCCAGCGCCGACGAGGGCGACAGCTGGGCGCTGGTCGCAGCGCACCTGCCCGACGTGCTGAGCGTGCGGGCGGTCCGGATCTGATGGTCACGGTGCTGGTGCCGGGCGCGCTGCGGACCGAGGTCGGCGGCGCGTCCAAACTCGAGGTGCAGGCGGACGGCACGCTGCGCGCGGTGCTGGACGAGGTCGACCAGCGCTGGCCCCGGCTGGGCCGGCGCATCCGCGACGAGCGGGGCGAGCTGCGCCGCTACGTCAACGTGTACGTGGACGGGGAGGACTGCCGGGTGCTGTCGGGCCAGGAGACGCCGGTCGCCGGCGGCGGCGAGGTGCAGGTGCTGCCCAGCGTCGCGGGCGGCAGCGTGGAGCAGGAGGCTCCGGTCTTCGACGGCGACCGCGTCCTCGCCGACAACTTCGCCCCGTGGGTGCGGGAGCTGGGCCTGACCGTGCAGGAGACCGGCCCGGACTGGGCCACCCTGCGGCTGCCCTGGTCGGACCGGCTGGCCCGGGAGGGCGGGGCGATGAGCGGGCAGGCGCTGATGGCGGCGGCGGACACGGCGACGGTGATCGCGGTCAGCGCGGCGCGGGGCGGGTTCGTGCCGATGACGACCGTGCAGCTGTCGACCACGTTCCAGCGGCCGGTGCTCGGCAGCGACGTGCTGGTCACGGCCCGGCTGACCAAGCTGGGCCGCACCATCGCCTTCGCCGACATCACGATGACCGCCAAGGGCGCGCTCGTCGCCCACGCGACCACGGTGTACGCCCTGCTCTGAGGGGTTCCGGGCGTGGTCCCGGACCCGTTTTCTCATAGACGTTGGCCTATCTGGGTGAGTTTGATCTACAAATTCTCATCCAGACAGGTCAACGTTTATCTGTGGGGTGGGTCAGGTGAGGTCGGACCAGAAGGGGATCTGCTTCGGCGTGGTGGCGCCGAGGGGCCGGTCGCCGGGTGGGAGGTCGAACTCGTGGAGCAGGTAGGCGGGGAGGGTGTCGCCGTAGACGATGACGTCGGTCTGCACGACGGAGAAGACCGGCAGGTCGGTCTCGGGCAGGGCGGGGGCGTAGCGGTGGCCGTACACGGGGACCAGCTGCGGGGTCTGTTCGAGCATGCGGCGGGCGACCGACAGCGCGAACGCGGTGCGCGACGGCCGGTCGCCCCAGGCGGGCAGCCAGAAGCCGTTCTCCTGGACGTCGAACAGCACCCCGTCGACCGGTGCCGCGAGCCGGTCGCGGAGCTGGTCGGGGTCGCCGTCGCGCCAGTCGGGCCAGCGCCCGCCGACCGGGAGCCCGGCCGCGAGCAGGGCCCGGTGGTCGGGGTTGAAGACGAACCCGAAGCGCTGCTGCAGGCCCGCGAACTCGGCCGCGGTGAGCGGGTCGGCGACCTGGGCCGGCAGTGCCGCCAGCAGTTCGCGGGCGGTCGCCGCGGACAGGGTCATGGGGCGAGTCTAGGCCTCAGCCCGCCGGGGGAGCGGTGCTTCCCCGGGGCACGAGCTGCGGTGTCGTGTCCTGGAAGCCGCGGATCTCGGCCCCGTCGAGGATCTTCAGCAGCTGCTCCGCGGCGTGCGCGCCGTACGCGGCGATGTCGCGGCTGACCGCGGACAGCTGCGGGTGCAGCAGCTGGCACAGCGGAGAGTCGTCCCAGGCCACGATGGACAGCTGGTGCGGCACGGAGATGCCCATCTCGTGCGCGACACCCAGGCCCGCCACCGCCATGGTGTCGTTGTCGTAGACGATCGCGGTCGGGGAGGGCCGCCGGGACAGCAGCGCCCGGGTGGCGCGGGCGCCCTCCTCGCCGGTGTAGTCGGTGTACACGGTGGTCACGTCGGTCAGCCCGACCCGGTCGGCGGAGTCGGCGACGGCCTGCCCGCGCACCGAGGTGTGCCACAGGTCGGCCAGCCCGGCGACCCGGGCGATGCGCCGGTGCCCGAGCGCGGCCAGGTATTCGACGACGGACGTGGTCACCGCGACCTCGTCGCTCCACACGCCGGGCAGCGTGCCGAGGCCGTGCGGGCCGCCGATGACCACGCACGGCATGTTCAGCTCCTCCAGCAGCGGGATGCGCGGATCGTCGCGGCGCAGGTCCACGATGATGACGCCGTCCACGCGCCGCTGCGCCCACCAGCGGCGGTAGGTCGCCATCTCGCGCTCGCGGTCCTCGGTGACCTGCATCAGCAGGCTGACGTCGCGGGCCGACAGGGTCGCCTCGATGCCCGAGATGAGCTGCATAAAGAAGGACTCGATGCCCAGCGTGCGGGCGGGACGGTCGACGATCAGGCCGAGCACGCCGGTGCGGCCGTCGGACAGCGCCCGCGCGGCGCTGCTGGGGTGCCAGCCGAACTGCTCGGCGACGGCGAGGATGCGCCGCCGGGTCTCCTCGGAGACGCCGGGGCGGCCGTTGAGCGCGTACGACACAGCGCCTTTGGACACCCCCGCGGCGCGGGCGATGTCGGCGATGGTTACCCGCTTCATATGAGCTCCAGCTGCTTTGTGAATGATCGAAGCCCCCTTCGTGCTGATCAGTTCAGCACGAAAGGAGCTCCGATCACAGTGCTAGTCGGTGTACCCCGGCATCGGGAAACCCTGGAGCAGGTCGCGCACCTCACCGGCGATGCGCTCGACGGCGGCCGTGTCGTCCTTGACCGCGGCGGTGACGGCGTCGTCCATCCACGCCGCGACCTGCGGCATGTGCCGCTCGGACAGGCCCCGCGTGGTGAGCGCGGCGGTGCCCAGGCGGATGCCGGACGGGCTCCACGGCTTGCGCGGGTCGTAGGGCACCGTGTTGAAGTTCAGCTCGATGCCGGCCGCGTCGAGCACCTTGGCCGCGGGCTTGCCCTCGACACCCTTGCCGGTCAGGTCGATGAGCAGCAGGTGGTTGTCGGTGCCGCCGGAGACCAGGTCGAAGCCCCGATCGTTGAGCGCGGTCGCGAGCGCCTGGGCGTTCGCGACGACCTGGTGGGCGTACGCGGTGAAGGTCGGCTGTGCCGCCTCGTGCAGCGCGACGGCGATGCCGGCGGTGGTGTGGTTGTGCGGTCCACCCTGCAGGCCGGGGAAGACGGCCTTGTCGATGGCGGTGGCGTGCTCGGCGGACGCCATGATCATGGCGCCGCGCGGGCCGCGCAGGGTCTTGTGCGTGGTCGTGGTGATCACGTCGGCGTGGCCGACCGGCGACGGGTGCGCGCCGCCCGCGATCAGGCCCGCGATGTGCGCGATGTCGGCGACCAGGATCGCGCCGACCTCGCGGGCGATCGCCGCGAAGGCGGGGAAGTCGATGGTGCGCGGGATCGCCGTGCCGCCACAGAAGATCATCTTGGGGCGCTCGGCCAGAGCCAGGTCGCGGACCAGGTCCATGTCGATACGGCCGCTGTCCCGCCCGACGGTGTAGTGCACCGGCCGGAACCACTTGCCGGTCGCCGACACCGGCGAGCCGTGGGTGAGGTGGCCGCCCTGCGCCAGCTCCAGCGACAGGAAGGTGTCGCCCGGCGTCATGAAGGCCAGGTAGACGGCGAGGTTCGCGGGCGAGCCGGAGTACGTCTGCACGTTGGCGTGCTCGGTGCCGAACAGCGCCTTGGCGCGCTCGATCGCCAGCGTCTCGACCTGGTCGCAGAACTGCTGGCCCTCGTAGTAGCGCTTGCCGGGGTAGCCCTCGGAGTACTTGTTGTTCAGCACCGTCCCGCAGGCCTCGAGCACCGCGGTGGAGACGTAGTTCTCCGAGGCGATCATCCGCAGCTTGTCGTGCTGGCGCTTCGCCTCACCCTCGATCAGCGCCGCCAGCGTCGGATCAGCGGCGGTCAGGTGCGGCAGTTTGGGCTCGTGCATCGCATAACTCCTCGCATTCGGTGCCACCCGCATCCTATGCCGCCCATGATCACCCACCCCTGCCCCACCACCGGCAGCCCGCCCTGCCGCGTTGATCATGAACTTAAGGGCGTGTTCGGCGGCGTGTCCCTACCCCGGCGCCGTGATCGACTACGACACGCCGTCGAGCACTGCCATAGGTTCATGATCAACCCGGGCGGGGCGGCGGAGGGCGGCGGTGGCGGGCCGTAACGGGACACGCTGGTTGACCATGAACCTCAGTTCATGGTCAACCAGCGTGAGGGAGTCCTCCCGCGGGGGTGAGCCTGCGGGGGACCGGGGCTTTACGGGACCAGGCGGTAGGCGCCGTCGCTGGCGCTCGTGGCCATCGACGCGTACGCCCGCAGTGCCGCGCTCACCGGACGCTGCCGGTCGACCGGGGTGTACGGTTTTTCCCGCTTGTCCTGAACGATACGCCTCTCGGCGAGCACCTGCTCGGGTACCTCCAGGACCATCGATCGCGCGGGGATGTCGATGGCGATGGTGTCGCCGTTCTCGACCAGCGCGATCAGGCCGCCGCCGGCCGCCTCGGGCGACACGTGCCCGATGGACAGCCCGCTGGTGCCGCCGGAGAAGCGTCCGTCGGTGATCAGCGCGCAGGCCTTGCCCAGGCCCCGGCCCTTGAGGAACGAGGTCGGGTAGAGCATCTCCTGCATGCCGGGACCGCCGCGCGGGCCCTCGTAGCGGATCACGACTACGTCACCGGCCACGATGTCGCCGCCCAGGATCGCGGTGACCGCGTCGTCCTGCGACTCGTACACCTTCGCCGGGCCGGTGAAGCGCAGGTTCTCCTCGGACACGCCCGCGGTCTTCACGACCGCGCCGTCCGGGGCCAGGTTGCCGAAGAGGATGGCCAGGCCGCCGTCGACGGAGTACGCGTGGGCCAGGTCCCGGATGCAGCCGTTGGCCGCGTCGGTGTCCAGCGTGGACCACACGTTCTCGGTGCTGAACGGCTGCGTGGTGCGCACCCCGCCCGGCGCGGCGTGGAACAGCCGCTCGGCCTCGGGCAGCGTCGCGCCGCTGCGGATGTCCCAATCGGACAGCCATCCCGCCAGGTCCGGCGAGTGCACCGCGTGCACGCCGGTGTGCAGCAGCCCGGCCCGGTTCAGCTCGCCCAGCAGGGCGGGAATGCCGCCGGCCCGGTGCACGTCCTCCATGTGGTACTGCTGGCTGTTCGGCGCGACCTTGGCCAGGCACGGCACGCGCCGGGAGACGGCGTCGATGTCGGCCACGCCGAAGTCGAGTTCCGCCTCGCGGGCCGCGGCCAGCAGGTGCAGCACCGTGTTGGTGGAGCCGCCCATGGCGACGTCGAGCGCGACCGCGTTCTCGAACGCCTCGCGGGTGGCGATGGCGCGCGGCAGCACGGAGGCGTCGTCGCCGTCGTAGTAGCGCTTGCACAGGTCGACGATCAGCGAGCCGGCCTGCTCGAACAGCGCCTTGCGGGCGGCGTGGGTGGCCAGCGTGGAACCGTTGCCGGGCAGCGCCAGGCCGATCGCCTCGGTGAGGCAGTTCATCGAGTTCGCGGTGAACATGCCGGAGCACGATCCGCAGGTCGGGCAGGCGGACCGCTCGATCTGGCCGAGCTGCTCGTCGCTGACCGCGTCGTTGGACGCCGCGATCATCGCGTCGATCAGGTCGAGCTTGGTGTGCACGACGCCCTCGACCGCGACCGTCTTGCCGGCCTCCATCGGGCCGCCGGAGACGAACACGGTGGGGATGTTCAGGCGCAGCGCGGCCAGCAGCATGCCGGGGGTGATCTTGTCGCAATTGGAGATGCACACCAGCGCGTCGGCGCAGTGCGCGTTCACCATGTACTCGACCGCGTCGGCGATCAGCTCGCGGCTGGGCAGCGAGTAGAGCATGCCGCCGTGGCCCATGGCGATGCCGTCGTCGACGGCGATCGTGTTGAACTCGCGGCCGACCCCGCCGGCCTCGGCGATCGCGTCGGAGACCAGGCCGCCGAGGTCCTTGAGGTGTACGTGCCCCGGCACGAACTGGGTGTAGCTGTTCGCGACGGCGATGATCGGCTTGCCGAAATCGCTGTCGGTCATACCGGTGGCACGCCACAGCGCGCGGGCGCCGGCCATGGTGCGGCCGTGAGTGGAGGTGCGGGAACGCAGCTCGGGCATGTCGTAAGTGTGTCACTCGTCCGAGCGCGCGCCCAGCTCAGCACTACTGTGTCCACACCCCGGGACGAGGGCGGAGTGGGAATGTCGCACAACGTGTCTCGCTTTGTGCTCGGAGCTGCGGCAGAGTGGTGACGTGGACCTCCCCCCGGGGCTCGCGATAGCCGTACTGGCGAGCGTGTTGACCGCTGTGCCTGTGATCTGGGCACTGGCGACGAATAGGCTGGTCGACCAGCACGGCCTGGTCGTCCGTGCGAACCGGCTCAGCGCCGGTGCGCTGATGGTGTTCGCCCTCGCCGCCCCGATCGCCTGGCTGCACACGGCCGGCTGGCCGGACGGCTGGGTGGACCGGATGAGCAGCCGGATGGTGCTGGGCGGCCTGCTCGGCCTGCCCGCCTCGATCGCGGCACTGCTGCTGGTGGCGGCGCTCCTGGAGATCACCGATCAGGTGGTCGGCGACGGCGCGCGGCTGCGGCTGATGCTCGAGTCGCTCATGGTGGCGTCGGGTCTGTTCATCGTGGCCTGGACCTTCGTGCTGGCGCCGGAGAAGCCCGGCGGGCATCACGCGCTGCCGGGCGCCTGCGTGCCGGTCCTGGTGGCCACCGTGCTGTGCTCCGCGGTGCTGGGGTTGAGCGCGGTGCTGGTGGTGCGCGCCCAGCTCCGGCGGGGGCCGCTGCTGCGGCACTGCATCGGCGCGGGCCTGCTGGCCGTCGGCATGACCACGATCGCCGGGGGAGCCTGTTACGGCGCACCACTGGTGGTGCTGGTGGGAGCGGCAGCCGTGCCGACCGGCGCGGCCCTGTGGTTCATCGGGCCGCCGCCACCGCCCCGGGCCAGCGACTCCGAGTCGGTGTCGCCGAGCTCGGGCCTGGCCGCGGGCCTCGCGCCGGTGGTGACGATCTCCCTGGTGGTCGTGCTCGGCTACAGCCGGGGCATGGGCATCGAGCCGGTCACCGCCCTGGTCGGCATCGTCAACGGCCTGTTCATGGTCGGCCGGCAGTACCTGGCCGTGGTCGACGTGCGGCGGGCCAACAACCGGCTGGCCGACAGCGAGTCGCACTTCCGCGAGCTGGCCCACACCGACCCGCTGACCGGCCTGGCCAACCGGCGCGGGCTGCTGCGCACCATGTACCTCGACGCGGCGGGCGGCCCGCCCTGCGTGCTGCTCACGCTGGACCTGGACGGCTTCAAGAACGTCAACGACATGCGCGGCCACGACGCGGGCGACGCGGTGCTGATCGAGGTCGGCCAGCGGCTGCGGCTCAACCTGCGCCCCGGCGACCTCGCGGCGCGGCTGGGCGGCGACGAGTTCGCGGTGCTGATGTGGAGCGGGCCCCGCGAGGCGGGCAAGGTCGCCACCCGCCTGCTGTCTGTGCTGTCCCGGCCGTACCACCACGGCGCCGCCGACATCTTCCTGTCCGCCAGCATCGGCCTGGCCGGGTGCGGCGCCGCCGACGACATCCCGACCCTGCTGCGCAACGCCGACCTGGCGCTGCGCGCCGCCAAGCAGCGCGGCAAGAACCGGGTCGAGCTCTACGACGAGGTGTACGACAAGCAGCTGCGCCGCCGCACCGCGATCGAGCATGAGCTGCGCGGCGCCATCGAGCGCCAGGAGCTGTCGCTGGCCTACCAGCCGGTGGTGGCCCTGCCGTCGACCCGCCCGGTCGGCGCGGAGGCGCTGATCCGCTGGAAGCATCCGGAGCTGGGCCAGGTCGGTCCGCTGGAGTTCATCCCGATCGCCGAGGAGACCGGCCAGATCGAGGCGCTCGGGGCGTGGGTGCTGGATCAGGCCTGCCGCCAGCTGTCGCGCTGGGTGCAGGAGGGCTACGACGTCTGGGTGTCGGTGAACATCTCCCCGCGGGAGCTGCACTCCACCAAGTACGTCACCGGCGTCAAGGAGGTGCTGCGCAAGCACCGGGTGCCGCCGTCTCGGCTGGTGCTGGAAGTGACCGAGCACGCCGTCGCCACCGACCCGGACGAGTTCCGGCGCACCCTGGCCGCGCTGCGGGCGCTGGGCCTGCGCATCGCGCTGGACGACTTCGGCGCGGGCTACTCCTCGCTGGGGCAGCTGCGCCAGATGCCGGTGGACATCCTCAAGATCGATCGTGATCTGGTCATCGACGCGCCGTCCGACCACGGGCCGGGCGCGCCGATGGTGGACGTGGCGGTGCGCCTCGGGCAGCGCCTCGGCCTGCAGGTGATCGCCGAGGGCATCAGCGAGCCGCACCACCGGCGCCTGGTCGAGGCGACCGGGTGCCCGTACGGGCAGGGGCAGCTGTTCGGCATGGGCGTGCCCGCGGAACACCTCGAAGCCCGGCTGGCGTCGTCGGCCAACGGAGGTCCCAAAGCCCTGCCGGCGGCACCGGCCCGACCGCTGCCGAGCGTGCCATCGGCGAGTGGCGGGGCGATCCCGACCAAGATCCTCCCCAGTGCGCAGGGCGGCCCGGGCAACGGCGCCTCACCAGCCAAGTCACTCCCGCTGGGGCAGCCCCTCAACGGGCTTTCGTCGTCTCGCGCCAGCGAGACGAGCGGCAGCTCAGCGGGACGCCACGACACGGTCGTCCCAACATCCGGGAGCAGTTGACTCAGCGGCTGAGATGCGTCAAGCTGAGCCCATGTCGACCTCTCGGCCGTCCGCCCGAGTACTTACCTGAGCGCACTCTCAACTGACGAGAGTGCGCTGGCCCCCGTGCGAACTTTGCACGAGGGCTTTTTTGTTGGCCGGACGCCCTGAGACCTTCCAGATGCCAAAGGTGATCGGAAAATGACTAGACCCAGCCCGGAGTCCCTGGCCCAGCGGGCCGCGGCGCAACGATCAGCGCCCCCCGCCGCCACCAGCGCCCAGACCGCCCCCGTCGCGGCCACCGGTGCGCAGAGCCTCGTCAAGTCGCTGGAGGCGCTCGGGGTAGAGGTGGTCTTCGGCATCCCCGGCGGCGCCATCCTGCCCGCGTACGATCCGCTGTTCGACTCGAAGCTGCGCCACATCCTGGTCCGCCACGAGCAGGGCGGCGGGCACGCCGCGACCGGATACGCCCAGGCCACCGGCAAGGTCGGGGTGTGCATGGCGACGTCGGGCCCCGGCGCGACGAACCTGGTCACGCCGATCGCGGACGCCTACATGGACTCGGTGCCGCTGGTGGCGATCACCGGTCAGGTGGCCCGCCCGGCCATCGGCACCGACGCCTTCCAGGAGGCCGACATCCAGGGCATCACGCTGCCCATCACCAAGCACAACTTCCTGGTGCAGTCGGCCGACGACCTGCCCCGCGTGCTGGCCGAGGCGTTCCACCTGGCCGCCACCGGCCGGCCCGGCCCGGTCCTGGTCGACATCCCCAAGGACGTGCTGCAGGCGCAGACCACGTTCAGCTGGCCGCCGGCGCTGGACCTGCCGGGCTACCGGCCGACCCTGCACCCGCACGGCAAGCAGATCCGGGAGGCGGCCCGCCTGATCATGGCGGCGAAGCGCCCGGTGCTGTACGTCGGCGGCGGCGTGCTCAAGGCGCAGGCCACCGACGCGCTGCGCGAGCTGGCCGAGCTGACCGGCATCCCCGTGGTGACCACGCTGATGGCCCGGGGCGCGTTCCCCGACTCGCACACCCAGCACGTCGGCATGCCCGGCATGCACGGCAGCGTGTCCGCCGTGTACGCCCTCCAGCGCAGCGACCTGCTGATCACGCTGGGCGCGCGCTTCGACGACCGGGTGACCGGCAAGCTGGACAGCTTCGCCCCGGACGCCCAGGTCATCCACGCCGACATCGACCCGGCCGAGATCGGCAAGAACCGCCACGCGGACGTGCCGATCGTGGGCGACGTCAAGCACGTGCTCGAGGAACTGATCACGGCGCTGAGGTCCGAGGCGCACCCGGCCCGCGAGGAGTGGTGGGCGCAGCTCAACGACCTGCGCACCCGCTACCCGCTGGGCTGGGAGGAGCCGGAGGACGGCACGCTGGCCCCGCAGTACGTGATCAAGCGGCTGGGCGAGATCGCCGGTCCGGACGCCGTCTACGTGGCGGGCGTCGGCCAGCACCAGATGTGGGCCAGCCAGTTCATCTCGTACGAGAAGCCGGCCACCTGGCTCAACTCCGGCGGCCTGGGCACCATGGGCTACGCGGTCCCGGCCGCGATGGGCGCGAAGGTGGCCCGGCCCGACGCGGTGGTGTGGGCGATCGACGGCGACGGCTGCTTCCAGATGACCAATCAGGAGCTGGCCACCTGCGCCCTCGAAGGCATCCCGATCAAGGTGGCCGTCATCAACAACGGCAACCTGGGCATGGTCCGGCAGTGGCAGACGCTGTTCTACGACGCGCGCTACTCCAACACCGACCTGGGCACGCACAAGCACCGCATCCCCGACTTCGTGAAGCTCGCGGAGGCGCTGGGCTGCATCGGCATGCGCTGCGAATCGGCCGAGGACGTCGACAAGACCATCGAGGCCGCCATGGCGATCAACGACGCGCCCGTGGTCATCGACTTCGTGGTCGGCAAGGACGCCATGGTGTGGCCGATGGTCGCCGCCGGCACCAGCAACGACGAGATCCAGTTCGCCCGCGGCGTCCGCCCGACCTTCGACGAGGATGACCTCTGACATGACTGAGCGTAGCGAGGGAATCATGAAGTTCAGTCCGGCTCAGGTGGCCGCGGAGCGAAGCGGAGCGGACGCATGAGTAAGCACACTCTGTCTGTCCTGGTGGAGAACAAGCCCGGTGTGCTGGCGCGCGTGGCGGGGCTGTTCTCCCGGCGCGGGTTCAACATCGACTCGCTGGCGGTGGGGGAGACCGAGCACCCCGAGGTCTCCCGCATCACGGTCGTCGTCAACGCCGACGAGCAGCCGCTGGAGCAGGTCACCAAGCAGCTCAACAAGCTGGTCAACGTGCTGAAGATCGTGGAGCTGGAAGCCAGCACCGCGGTGCAGCGCGAACTCCTGCTGGTGAAGGTCCGGGCCGATCGTCCGGTGCGCTCGCAGGTGCTGGAGACCGTCGAGCTGTTCCGGGCCAAGGTCGTGGACGTGGCCCCGGACGCGCTCACCATCGAGGCCACCGGCACCGCGGAGAAACTCGACGCGCTGCTGCGCGACCTGGAGCCGTACGGCATCAAGGAGATGGTGCAGTCGGGCCTGGTCGCCATCGGCCGCGGCTCCCGCAGCATCACCGCCAACCCGGCCCTACGCCTGGCCGCCTGACCACCCACCCGCCCCCTGCCGCCGCAACTCTTAAGGAGTCGCGGCATCCGGGGCCCTTCCAGGCCGCAAGTCTTCAAGAGTTGCGGCAGGGAGGGGAGCCGGTGGCCGCGACTCGTTAAGAGTTGCGGCAGGGAGAGGCCGGGCGGGCCGAGACGATCAACTGGTGGGACGCGGGACGGCCGCGTGCACCGAACGCCGGGGGCGGGGGCGAAGATGCCCTGGCCCGGCGAGTGACCTTGAGAGGGAACGAAAATGGTTGAGATCTTCTACGACGACGACGCGGACCTGTCCGTCATCCAGGGCCGCAAGGTCGCGGTGATCGGGTACGGCAGCCAGGGTCACGCCCATGCGCTGTCGCTGCGCGACTCGGGTGTCGACGTGCGTGTCGGCCTCAAGGAGGGCTCGAAGAGCCGCGCCAAGGCGCAGGAGCAGGGCCTGCGCGTCGTCACGCCGGCGCAGGCGGCGGCCGAGGCCGACGTCATCATGATCCTCGCGCCGGACACCGCGCAGCGTTTCATCTACGCCGAGTCGATCGCTCCGAACCTGACCGCGGGCAAGGCGCTGTTCTTCGGTCACGGGTTCAACATCCGCTACGGCCTGATCACTCCGCCCGCGGACGTGGACGTGGCCATGGTCGCCCCGAAGGGGCCCGGCCACCTGGTGCGCCGCCAGTACGTCGACGGCAAGGGTGTGCCCTGCCTCATCGCGATCGAGCAGGACCCGACCGGCGGCGCGCAGGCCCTCGCCCTGTCCTACGCCAAGGCGATCGGCGGCAGCCGGGCCGGCGTCATCAAGACCACGTTCAAGGAGGAGACCGAGACGGATCTCTTCGGCGAGCAGGCGGTCCTCTGCGGCGGTGCGTCCGCGCTGGTCCAGGCGGGCTTCGAGGTGCTGACCGAGGCCGGGTACGCGCCCGAGGTGGCGTACTTCGAGTGCCTGCACGAGCTGAAGCTGATCGTGGACCTGATGTACGAGGGCGGCATCGCCCGCATGCGCTACAGCGTCTCCGACACCGCCGAGTACGGCGACGTCACCCGCGGCCCGCGCGTCATCGACGGCCGGGTCAAGGAGGAGATGAAGCGCATCCTCGGCGAGATCCAGAACGGCGAGTTCGCCCGCGAGTGGGTCGCCGAGGACGACAACGGCCGCCCCAACTTCACCAAGCTGCAGGAGCAGGGCGCGGTTCACCCGATCGAGGAGACCGGCGCCAAGCTGCGGGCCATGATGAGCTGGGTCGACCGGCCGATCACCGAGACCGCTTAAGACTTTCCTCTCCCACAGGTGTCCGGCCGCGCAACCATGCGGCCGGGCTTACCGGGCCGTGCCCAGGCGATCCCTGGGCACGGCCCGGTTTTTCTTGATCATGCCGTTTCGCCCGGTCAGCGCTTTCCGGGGCGCGCACCGCGTTCTTGACCGGTTCCAGACAGGGCCGGAAACGGACTGAGCAGCACGAACGTGAGTACCGTCACGCGGTGGCTTCGACATGCGAAGCACCCGTGAGCCCGTAGCATCGCGTGGGTAGGGCCCGACACGCAGTGCGGCGAACCGGGCTGAAGTCATCCAACTCTCTCCGTGAGGCAAGCTGTGACTCCCGTCGTTCTCATTGCCGAAGAACTCGCTCCCGCCGCGCTCGACGTGCTGGCGCACGACTTCGACGTACGTCACGTCGACGGCACGGACCGGGCGGCACTGCTTGCCGCGCTGGCCGATGCCGACGCCGTGATCGTGCGCAGTGCCACCCAGATCAACGCCGAGGCCATCGCGGCCGCGCCGCGCCTGAAGGTCGTCGCCCGCGCGGGCATCGGCCTGGACAACGTCGAGGTGCCCGCCGCCACCGCCCGTGGCGTGATGGTGGTCAACGCGCCGACGTCCAACATCGTCTCGGCCGCCGAGCAGGCCATCGCGCTGCTGCTGGCCGTCGCCCGCAACACCGCCTCGGCGTCGTCGGCGCTGAAGAACGGCGAGTGGAAGCGCTCGAAGTACACCGGTGTCGAGCTGCAGGGCAAGACCGTCGGCGTGGTCGGCCTGGGCCGGATCGGCGTGCTGTTCGCCCAGCGCATCGCCGCGTTCGGCACCCGCCTGATCGCGTACGACCCCTACGTGCAGCCCGCCCGTGCGGCGCAGCTGGGCGTGCGCCTGGTCGGCCTGGAGGAGCTGCTGCGCGAGAGCGACTTCATCTCGATCCACCTGCCGAAGACCCCGGAGACCGTCGGCCTGATCGGCGCCAAGGAGCTTCAGCTGGTCAAGCCCGACGTGCGGATCATCAACGCCGCACGCGGCGGGCTGATCGACGAGGACGCGCTGGCCGAGGCGCTGGCCGAGGGCCGGGTCGCCGGCGTCGGCGTCGATGTGTACCTCAAGGAGCCGTGCACCACGTCGCCGCTGTTCGCGTTCGACAACGTGGTCGCCACCCCGCACCTGGGCGCGTCGACGCACGAGGCACAGGACAAGGCCGGCCTGGCCGTGGCCAAGAGCGTCAAGCTGGCGCTGCAGGGCGAGTTCGTGCCGGACGCGGTCAACGTCCAGGCCGGTGGCCTGGTGGCCGAGGAGGTCCGGCCGCTGCTGCCGCTGGCCGAGAAGCTTGGCAAGGTCTTCACGGCCGTGGCCGGTGGCGTGGCCGCCGGGGTCACCGTCGAGGTGCGCGGCGAGATCGTCAACGAGCACGACGTGTCGGTGCTGAAGCTGGCCGCGAGCAAGGGCCTGTTCAGCGCGATCGTCGAGGAGCAGGTCACCTACGTCAACGCGCCGCTGATCGCGGCGGATCGCGGCGTCGAGATCGATCTGACCACCAACCCCGAGGTCAACGAGCACAAGAACCTGGTGACGGTGCGTGGCGCGCTGCCGGACGGGCGTACCGTCTCGGTCGCCGGCGCGGTGGTCACCCACGGACTGCGCGAGCAGATCAAGCTGACCGAGCTGGACGGCTTCGACCTGGAGCTGGACGCCGACGGCAACCTGCTGTTCTTCCGCTACGCGGACCGGCCCGGTGTGGTCGGCGCGGTCGGCACCGTGCTCGGCGCGGTCGGCGTGAACATCGCGGCGATGCAGGTGGCCCGGCGCGAGGCCGGTGGCGAGGCGCTGATGACGCTGACCGTCGACTCGCCCGTGGCCGCGGACCTGCTGCAACGTGCCGCCGAGAACATCGGCGCGGTGTCGGTCAGCGCGGTTGATCTCACCGAAGAGTGAGCAGACGCTTGCATAGCGTGTTGTTCGCTGGGTAACCTGCACAGGTGTCCACTGCGGACACACTCGTCGCACGTCCGGGGCGGGTCTTCGGGTGACCCCTGCCGACACGCATGACGAGTGGCCAGACGAGCACCGATCGGCCCGGTGAGCTGTTGCCGCAGCTCACCGGGCCGATTGCGGTCCTCCGTCCGGGATGTTGCGAGGTCCGGCCAGCGTGGGCGCCTGGGCGTCGAGGAAGGCGCCGACCGGGCCGACGATGCGCGGGTCGCCGAGCACCCGGCGGTGCCCGAGGCCGCTCGTGATCAGCAGTTGCGAGCCTGGATAGGCCGCGTGGATCCGCCGGGCGTGGTCGACACCGACGACGTCGTCCTCGGTGTCGTGCACGATCAGCAGCGGGATCGTCAGCGCCTCGGGCTCGAAGGTGCTGGAGAAGCGCTGCCACAAGTCGGTGACGCCGATGTCGCGCACGGATCGCTCGCGCAGGTGCTCGGCCAGGGCGGGACGCAGCCGCAGCTGCCGGGTGAACTCGGTGATGAGGTGCTCGAACTCGGCCGGACCGCCGATGGCGACCAGGTGGCCGGCGCGCAGCCCGGTGCGCAGCGCGTGGAAGGCGCAGGGGACCCCGAAGGAGTGGGCGACGATCGCCGCGAAGTCGCCGTGCTGTTCCTGCAGCAGGCGCATGATGCGCTCGTACTGGAGCAGGTTCGTCGAGCTGCCGCCGGAGTCGCCGTGGCCGGGCGCGTCGAAGGTGACCGGGCTGTATCCCCGGTCGAGCAGGTCGGCGACCATCCCGGCGAAGCGGGAGCCGCGCGAACTCCAGCCGTGCACGAGCAGCACCGGCCGGTCGCCGTCGCCCCAGGTGTAGGTGGTGACCGGGACACCGTCGAGATCGACCCTGCCGACCACGGCGGCCGCGTGCACGTCCTGCTCGCGGGGGTGCACCGGGGCGCGGCCGGTCGGGCGGAAGAAGAGGGTGTACGCGACGCGCCGGGCCAGCGGCGGGGCGACGACGGACGCGGTGTTGAGGAACCGGCCGGTCAGGTATATCGCTGCCTTCATGACGGCAGGCTAGCAATCAATAAGAACGATCGGTCGGTTAGTTATCTCACAGCGCCGGACACGTACCGTCGCGCGCCTGGTGGCGGCCGTAATCCGGCCGGGAAGGGCCGGGCCGTGGCAGCATTCCGGCATGAGTGAGTCGTCCCAGACGGAGATAGTCATCGCGCCGGTCGGCTTGGAGCACCTGCGCCAGATCCTGGACCTCGGCTACCGGGTCTTCGACACGACGGTGAAGCCGTACACCTCCTGGTCGCTGACGGCCGTCGCGGAGCACCTGGACAGCGGCGACAGCGCGTGCTGGGTGGCCCTGGACGGGACCGCGGTGGTCGGCTTCGTGCTCGGCTCGCAGACGTTCGAGCTGCGCGACGACTGGGGTTATCTGGAGTGGATCGCGGTGGATCCGGCATACCAGGGCCGGGGCATCGCCGGGCGGCTGGTCGACGCCTGCTGCGAGGCGCTGTTCGCGGGCGGGGCGAGCCGGGTGGTGACCGACGTGGAGTCGTCCAACAGCGCCTCGGCCACGCTGATGTCGCGCAACGGCTTCGCCCCGGCGGTCACCGTCACCCTGTTCGTCCGCAGCAGTCAGCCCGGCGAGGAGCCCGGTCGGGCGGTACGCGGCGTGTCCAAGCGTCCCCTGATCCGTAGCGGCCGCCTGCTCGGCGACCACCGCAACCCGTGATCGCGTTCCACATTCTGGAACGGATGTACCGTTGGGTGGGAGCGGCGCTTAACGTTCGGTAGACATGTGAGATGAGCGGAAGCGGTAGGGAGCGGGCTGGCATGCGCATCGCGGTCGTGGCGGGTGACGGGATCGGCGCCGAGGTGGTGGCGGAGGGGCTCAAGGTCCTCGACGCGGTGCTGCCGGGCGTGGAGACGACGCCGTACGACCTGGGTGCGGCACGCTACCACCGGACCGGTGAGGTGTTCCCGGACTCGGTGCGCGACGAGCTGGCCCAGCATGACGCGATCCTGCTCGGCGCGGTCGGCGACCCCACGGTGCCGCCGGGCGTGCTGGAGCGAGGCCTGCTGCTGAAGCTGCGCTTCGACTTCGACCAGTACGTCAACCTGCGCCCGTCGCGGCTGTGGCCGGGCACCACCGGCCCGCTGGCCGGAGTGAAGCCGGGCGAGATCGACTTCGTGGTGGTGCGCGAGGGCACCGAGGGCCTGTACGCGGGCGCCGGCGGCGGCCTGCACCGGGGCACCCCGGCGGAGATCGCCACCGAGGAGAGCCTGAACACCCGCCACGGCGTGGAGCGCGTGATCCGGGACGCTTTCGCGCGGGCCGGCAACCGGGCCCGCCGCAAGGTCACCATGGTGCACAAGACCAACGTGCTGACCCACGCGGGCGGCCTGTGGGCGCGCACCTTCGCCGAGGTGGCGAAGGAGTTCCCGGACATCGCGACGGAATACCAGCACGTCGACGCGGCGGCCATGTTCATGGTGACCAACCCGCAGCGCTACGACGTGATCGTCACCGACAACCTGTTCGGCGACATCCTGACCGACATCGCGGCCGCCGTCACCGGTGGCATCGGCCTGGCCGCGAGCGGCTGCATCAACCCGACCCGGGCCTACCCGTCGATGTTCGAGCCGGTGCACGGCTCCGCGCCGGACATCGCGGGCCAGGGCAAGGCCGACCCCGTGGCGGCCATCCTGTCCGTGGCGCTGTGCCTGGAGCACCTGGGCCACCCCGACGAGGCCCGAAAGATCGAAGAGGCCGTCGCGACCGAGCTCTCCGGACGCACCGGCGAGCCGATCCGCACCGCCGAGGTCGGCGACCGGGTATCCGTACTCGTAGCATGACCGCAGGGCTCCGGTCCGTGCGGTGACCGGGGTGGATGCGCACAAACTGCCCAGGTCATCGGCCGGGCTGGGGTTGAACGACCGTTAGAGGTAAGTTTTCCCCCAGATCCCCGAACTATGGAGGGCAGCGCGCATGAGTGGCGGTGGCACGATCGACTTCGAGATCCGTCCGAGTTCGCAGCCGGTATCGGCCACGGAGCGCGAGGCGCTGCTGGCCAATCCCGGTTTCGGGCGGATCTTCACCGATCACATGGTGACCATCCGGTACGCCGAGGGCAAGGGCTGGTACGACGCGCGCGTCGAAGCGCGGGCGCCGATCCCGATGGACCCGGCGACCGCCGTACTGCACTACGCGCAAGAGATCTTCGAGGGCATGAAGGCATACCGGCGGGCCGACGGCCAGGTCGGGTTCTTCCGCCCCGACGCCAACGCGCGCCGGTTCGCGGCGTCGGCCCAGCGCATGGCGATGGCCCCGCTGCCCGAGGAGCTGTTCCTGGACTCGATCCGCCAGCTCGTCGGCATCGACCAGGAGTGGATCCCCACCAGCGCCGAGGGCAGCCTCTACCTGCGCCCGTTCCAGTACGCCAGCGAGGTCTTCCTCGGGGTGCGCCCCGCCCGCGAGTACCTGTACTGCGTGATCGCGTCGCCGGTCGGGCCGTACTTCTCGGGCGGGCTCAAGCCGGTCACCATCTGGGTGTCCGACGACTACACCCGGGCGGCCCCCGGCGGCACCGGCGCGGCCAAGTGCGGTGGCAACTACGCCGCCTCGCTGCTGGCCCAGGCGCAGGCCGCGGAGAACGGCTGCGACCAGGTCGTCTACCTCGACGCCGTGGAGCGCAAGTACGTCGACGAGCTCGGTGGCATGAACGTCTTCTTCGTGCGCGCCGACGGTTCGATGTTCACGCCCGAACTCAACGGCTCGATCCTGCCCGGCATCACCCGCGACTCGATCATCCAGCTCGCCCGCGAGCAGGGCCGCCAGGTGCAGGAGCGCCCGGTCACCATCGACGAGTGGCGGGACGGCGCGCGCAGCGGCGAGATCGTGGAGACGTTCGCCTGCGGCACCGCCGCCGTGCTGACCCCGATCGGCACCGTGCGCGGCGTCGACGGCGAGTTCAAGCTCGGCGACGGCGGCACCGGCCCGGTCACCGCCGGCCTGCGCCAGTCCCTCGTGGACATCCAGTACGGCCGCGCCGCCGACCCGTACGGCTGGACCACCACCCTCTGACAGTTCAAAGGAAGGGCACCTTCTTAACGCTCCGCGTTGTAGAAGGTGCCCTTCTTAACGTCCAGGGTGGCTTGAGCTGGGCAATCGAGGCCGGGATTGAGGGCTTGCCGAATCGGCGGCCACGGCCTCCGGCAACCCGTGCCCGCTCCGCCGCATAGCAGATCACCACCGGTTACGGCGGTTGTCCACAAGCACGCATCTGTCCACAGGCGGCGCGGGCCGACTGGTTGTTCGGCGACGGGCGTGCGATGACCCTGCCCTGCATGACTTCCGACTCCGCCGCCGTGCTGGATGAGCTGACGCACCGCCAGCAGCAGCTGCTGACCCGCCCGCAGGTGCTGGCTGCCGGGCACACCGACATGATGATCTACCGTCGGATCCAGACCGGCCGCTGGCAGCGAGTGCTGGCCGGGGTCTACTGCGTGCACGGCGGCACCCTCACCGACGAGCAGCGCCGCGTCGCCGCCGCGCTGTACGCGGGCCCCGACGCGCAGATCACCGGCCCCAGCGCGCTGACCTGGTACGGCTTCCGTGCCCTGCCGCCCGCGCCCGAGGTCAACCTGCTCGTCCCGCACGCCACCCGCTGCCGCTCCAACGGCTTCGCCGTGGTGAAACGGGCGCTGACCCTGGACCACCGCGCCCGCCACACCGACCTCTACCAGGTGGTCAGTCCGGCCCGAGCGGTCATCGACACCTGCCGGGAACTGCGTGAACTGCGCACCGTCCGAGCGGTCATGGCCGAGGCGGTGCAGCGCTTCCGGGTCCCGCCGAAGCGGCTCGACGACGAGATCCGCCGCGCTGCCCGCAGCCGCACCGCAGTGGCCCGCAAGGTCCTGGCCGAGATAGCCGGTGGCGCGCGTTCTGCTCCGGAGGCGCAGGCCAGGGCGCTGCTGGCCGGGCTGCCGGAGCTGGGACCGGTGCTGTGGAACCCACGGCTGGCGCTGACCGACGGCACTCCGCTGCCCACGCCCGACGGCTACGTGCCCGGCGCGGCGCTGGCGATCGAGGTGGATTCGCGGGAGTTCCATCTGAACCCCGAGGACTGGGCGCGTTCCCTGGAACGGCACAACGTGCTCGGCCGGCACGGTGTCCAGGTGCTGCACTTCACGCCCTCGTTCGTGGCAGGTCAGCCGGACGAGGTACGCCGGATCGTCGCCGAGGCCGCGACCCTGAGAAGAGGGTTCCGCACCAGCGTGCGCGTGGTGCGGAGTTAGGAAGGTGCCCTTCCGCTACCGATACCGATGGGAAGGTGCCCTTCCTTCGGCTCTAGCGAGTGGGGCGGTGGGTGCTGGTGGGGCGGGATCCCGAAGGGCGGGAACCGTGCGGACGGGTGCCGGCGGGTCGGGTGCCTGCCCAGCGCGCGGCGGACGATCGTATGACCCCAAATTGGGACTCGACGTGCGCCATGTGCCGTTCTACGTTGTCAGGTGCCATGTCGGACCTCCTCGATACCTCACCTAACGACCGCGCTGCCGGGCGGTCGCTGCCCGGTGCGCGTCACCGGGCGGGTTCGAGGGGTGACAGGACTGCTGTTCAGACGGCTCGGCGCAGGGTCGGGGTGGGCTTGAGCCCGGCCGGCCGGGGCAGGGCGGGCGGGGCCAGCCGGCGACGGGCGGTGACGGGCAGGTCCAGGAACGAGGCGTCGAGCGCCACCAGTGCCTGCACCAGGGCGGCCTGGAACTCGTCCGGGTCGGGCAGTTGCCAGCCGATGCTCTGCGGCGACACCTTCCAGCGGATCGGGCCGTCCGGCAGGACCGTGGGCGGGGCGGGGATCCACGAGCCGAGCGAGTGGCGCACCACGTCGACGCGGTGGTCCAGTTCGGGTGCCAGCGTGCCGCCCGAGCGCATCAGGAACATCCAGCTACCCGCGGCGGTGACCGCCACGGGTCCGCGCACGTGGCCCGCGGAGGTCGCGCGGCCGGGGCCGGTCGGCGGCCCGCATACGGCCCGTGAGCCGAGCAGGGCGGGCACTTCGAGGACGTCGAAGGCGTGGCCGGTGGGCAGCAGCAGCGCGTGCGGGCGTTCGCTCCACCACTCGTCGAACTGCTCGGAGCTGGTGCTCGTCCGGGCCTCCCAGTCGTCGAACAGCGGGTGGCTGCTGGTGGCGAAGCAGTTCACACGATCGCAGGCCATGCGCCGGCCGTTGAAGTATCCGCCCGGCGTCACCGCCCAGCCGTGGTCCGCGAAACGCTGCGCCGCCAGGCGCAGCCGCCGCCGTAACAGGGCTTTGCCGAACGGCGCCTGTGGCCACCGCATGAGTCCGACCCCCTCTTCCGGGTTAAGGGAATCGATCCTAGAGATCGACATCCACAAAAGCCGTCACCGACGCGTCGAGTCGTCGTTACATCGACAACAGTCCAGAGCAAACGCCTGAATGCATTGTCCAACTGCAACTTGCATCTGAAGATACGAGTGTCGGACCGGATGTGGGCGCACAGACTGTGCGACTCGGTCAGACCGACCCGATGAGGGGAGGGCTGGAGGATGGACGAGCTGCCGATAGGGCGCCGGGTGTCGTACTGGCGCAACCGCCGGAAGATGTCGCAGCAGGTCTTCGCCGACCGCCTGGGCAAGTCGAAGAGCTGGGTGGACAAGGTCGAGCGCGGCGTGCGCCGGCTCGACAAGTTCTCCGTCGTGTACGAGATCGCCGACGTGCTCCAGCTCGACGTCCAGCTGCTGCTGGGCAAGGACCCGGAGCGCCGCCCCGACAGCATGAACTGCATCGACCAGATCGAGGTCGCCGAGATCCGCTCCGCGCTGGAGCGCTACGACCAGATCAGCGCGTTCTTCTACGCGGCCCCCGAGCCGCCGCCGATCGCGGAGATGCGCAAGGCCGCCCTGCACGCCTGGCAGACCTGGGAGCACGGCCGTTACGGCGTGCTGGCCCGCGCGCTGCCCAAGCTGCTGCGCGACGCCCAGGCCGCCGACACGGCATACGTCCACTCCGATGACTCCCGCGAGGCCGCGCACCTGCTCGGCCAGGTGTACCAGCTGGCCTCCTCGGTGCTGCGCAAGCTCGGCGAGCTGGACCTGAGCTGGCTGGCCGCGGACCGCTCCATCGCGGTGTCCCAGCGGGCGGGCGACCAGCTGCTCGCCGGGGTGGCCACCACCCGCGTGGCGAACGCGCTGCGCGCCCTGGGCCGGCACCGCGCGGCGCTCGAGGTCAACGTCAACATCGCCAACCGGCTCTGCCCGACACCGGGCCAGACCGCCGACGACCAGCTGTCGGTGTACGGCTTCCTGCTGCTGCAGGGCGCGATGGCCGCCTCCTGCATCGGCGACAGCGCGACCATGCGCGACCTGCTGTCCGCGGCCCAGGAGGCGGCGGCGGGGCTGGGCGGCGACAAGAACCACTACTGGACCAGCTTCGGCCCGACCAACGTGCTGGTGCACCGGGCCGCCGCCGCCGTCGAGCTGGGTGAGGGCGGCCTGGCCATCTCCATCCACGACGGGCTGGACCCGACCGCGTTCAACGCGCTGCTGCCGGAGCGGCGGGCGCACCACTACCTCGACATGGCCCGCGGCTTCGCCCAGGTGGGCGACGTCGAGCGGGCGGGCGAGATGCTGCTGGAGGGCGACCTGCTGGCGCCCGCCGAGATCCGCTGCCGGCCGATCGCGCACGAGGTGCTCAGCGACGTGCTGCGGCGCACCCGTGGCACACCCACCGCGGCGCTGGCGGAGCTGGCCGAGCAGATGGGGGTGGGCGTGTGAGCGGCATGCTCGATGCGGCCCGCCACGAGCGAAGAGGTGGCGGCGTGAGCGACGCGGCCCGGCCGGCGGGCAGGCCGGTGCTGTACGTCATCGCGTGCGGCTCACCGGTGACCCGTGACGTCGGCCAGCTGGTCGGGCTCGCCCAGGAGCGCGGCTACGACGTGTGCGTCGTGGTCACGCCGGACGGGCGCAAGTTCGTCGACGTCCCGGCGCTCGCGACGCAGACGGGCCACCCCGTCCGCAGCACTTACAAGAACCCCGGTGATCCCGACGTGCTGCCGTCGCCGGACGCGCTGATCGTGGCCCCGGCGACGGTGAACACGGTGAACAAGTGGGGCGCGGGCATCGCCGACACGCTCGCCCTGGGGCTGATCGTGGAGAGCCAGGGCAAGGGCCTGCCGATCGTGGCGATGCCGTTCACGAACGCGGCGATGGCCCGGCACCCGGCGTTCCAGGAGAACATCGTGCGGCTGCGCGGCTGGGGCATCACCGTGCTGTACGGCGACGACGTGCTGAAACTGCCCGCCCCCGGCGAAGGCGACGCGTATCGCCACGAGTTCGGCTGGGCGCTGGCCCTGGACGCCGTGGAGAAGCTCTGCCCGCCCGGCGCGTGAGTCGCCCGCGCCACGCGGCCCGCCGCCCGTTGCGCAGTAGTCTGTCCGGGTGACCTGGACTGTCGCGTCTTTCACCGAGTTGCTGGACAGCGAGTTCCCGCCGCGGTGGGCGGAGCCGTGGGACCGCGTCGGGCTGGTGACCGGGCGTCCCGAGCAGCCGGTGACGCGGGTGCTGGCGGTGGTGGACGTGCTGCCGGCCACGGTCGCCGAGGCGCTCGACACCGGCGCCGACATGATCATCGCTCACCATCCGCTGCTGCTGCGCGGCGTGTCCTCGGTGGCGGCCACCACCTACCCGGGCCGGATCGTGCACGACCTGATCGGCAACGGGGTGGCGCTGTACGTCGCGCACACCAACGCCGACGTCGCGAAACCGGGCGTCAGCGACGCGCTCGCCGACCTGCTCGGCCTGACCGACACCCGGCCACTGCGGGCCACCGAGGACGGCCGCGGCCACGGCCGGGTCGGCCGCCTGCCCGCGCCGCTCACCCTGGGCGAGTTCGCGCACCTCGCGGCCGCCGCGCTGCCGGTCGCCAGCTGGGGCGTACGCGTCGCGGGCGACCCGGCCCGGCCGGTGGCCACCGTGGCGGTCTGCGGCGGCTCGGGCGACGAGTTCATCCCCGACGCGGTCGCCGCCGGCGCCGACGTCTACCTCACCGGCGACCTCAAGCACCACCGCGTGGCGGACCTGCTGGCCGCAGGCGGTCCGGCGCTGGTCGACGCGGGCCACTACGCCACCGAGCGGCCCTGGCTGACGCCCCTGGCCGCCTGGCTGCGTACGGCGAGCGGACTTGAGACCATCGTCTCCGACACCACGACCGATCCGTTCGGTTTCCACGCGTGCGCGACACTTGACCCGGTCGCCTGAACGTGGCCTTTGACAACTGGACAACCGCGAGAGAAGGAATGCCGACATGAAGGCCGACCCGAAGGATCAGCAGCGGTTGCTCGACCTGCAGGCGATCGACACCACGCTGCAGCAGCTGGCGCACCGGCGCAAGAACCTGCCGGAGATCGCCGAGCTCGACGTGCTCGGCAAGGCGATCGGCCGGCTGGAGGACGAGCGGGCCCGCGCCGAGGTCGACGTCGACGACCTGGACCGCGACATCGCCCGGCTGGAGCGCGAGGTCGACACCGTACGCCAGCGCAGCGCCAAGGACCAGCAGCGCCTCGTCGACGGCCGGCTGCCCGCGCGGGAGCTGACCGCGCTGGAGCACGAGATCGGCTCGCTCAAGCGGCGGCAGTCGGAGCTGGAGGACGCCGAGCTGGAGCTGATGGAGAAGCGCGAGTCCTCGCAGGCCGCCCTGGACGCCGTCGACGAGAAGATCTCCGTCGCCCGGGAGAAGCGCATCGCCGCCGAGAACCGCCGCGACGAGGCGATCTCCGAGATCACCAAGGAGGCGGAGTGGAAGCAGAACGCCCGCCGTCCGCTGGCGGCCGATCTGCCCGCCGAGCTGGTGCAGCTGTACGACAAGATCCGTGAGACGTCGGGCGGGCTCGGCGCGGCCCTGGTCCAGCACGGCCGCTGCGGCGGCTGCCGCCTGGAGCTGTTCGGCGCGGACCGCAACCGGGTCAAGGCCGCCCCGCCGGACGAGGTCGTGCGCTGCGAGGAGTGCCGGCGCATCATGGTCCGCACCGCGGAGTCGGGTCTGTGACCATCGGAAAGGTCATCATCGAGGCCGACGGCGGGGCGCGCGGCAACCCCGGCCCGGCCGGCTACGGCGCGGTCGTGCGCGACCCGGCCAGCGGTGAGGTGCTCGCCGAGCGGGCCGCCGCGCTCGGGGTGACCACGAACAACGTCGCCGAGTACCGCGGGCTCATCGCCGGGCTGCAGGCCGCCGCCGAGCTGGGCGCGTCGCAGGTCGAGGCCCGGATGGACTCCAAGCTGGTGGTCGAGCAGATGTCCGGCCGCTGGCAGATCAAGCACCCGGGCCTGCGCCCGCTGGCGGCCGAGGTTGCCACGCTGGTGCGCAAGTTCGACCAGGTCACGTACACGTGGATTCCGCGCGAGCGCAACCGGGCCGCCGACGCCCTGGCCAACGCGGCCATGGACGCCGCGGCCGGGAAGGGCGGATCGGCCGCCGGGAGCCTGGACGGAGAGACGGCGTTCGGGATCGTCACGGCATGGGACGCCGACGCGTTCCCGATCGTCCCCGATGCCGGCGAGACGGCGGCGGGCGCCGCCGCCGGGTCCGGCCGGGCCGCCGGGTCGAGCACCTCGACGGGCTCCGGAAAGGCCGGGCGCGGAGCCGAGACCGCCGCGCCGGGGCGACCGCGCGAGGACTGGGCGCCACGCACGTCCCCGGCGACCCGGCTGGTGCTGGTGCGGCACGGGGAGACGGAGCTGACCGCGCAGAAGCGCTACTCCGGCCGCGGCGACGTGCCGCTGTCGGCCATCGGGGAGGAGCAGGCGGCAGCCGCCGGGCGGCGGGTCGCGGGGCTGCGCCCCGACCGGGTGGTCAGTTCGCCGCTGAGCCGGTGCCGGTCCACCGCGGCGGCGATCGCGGCGGCCGCGGGCGGCATCCCGGTGACCGTGGAGAACGACCTCATCGAGTGCGACTTCGGCGTCTGGGAGGGCCTGACCTTCGGCGACGTGCGCGAGCAGTACCCGGCCGAGCTGGACGCCTGGCTGGCCTCGACCTCGGTGGCGCCGCCCAAGGGCGAGTCGTTCCAGCAGGTCGCCAAGCGGGTGCGCGGGGCGATGGGCAGGCTGCAGAAGGCGTACGAGGGGCAGACCGTCGTCATCGTGTCGCACGTGTCACCGATCAAGCTGATCCTGCGGGACGCGCTCGCCGCGGGCGACGCGTTCCTGTACCGGCTGCTGCTGGACCCGGCCGGCGTCTCGATCGTGGACGTGTGGCCTGACGGCGGCGTCTCGGTGCGCTCCGTCAACGACACCGCCCACCTCCTGCCGCCCACCCCCTGACCTGCGCGGCGTCACGACAGGCGTTACAAGGGCACCTTCTACAACGCATAGCGTTGTGCGGAGCTGCTGCTCGTCTCGCTGACGCGAGCCGACGATGCCCTTCCTTCGCTCTAGGCGAGGGTGAAGCGGACCAGGCGTTTGGCGGGGTCGGCCTGGGTGAGGCGGACGGTGATCTGGTCGCCTGCGGTGAGCTGGCCGTCGCAGCGGGCGCGGACGGCGGGCTCGGTGAGCGCCACCGTGCCGCCGGGCTTGCCGTGGTTGGTGTCCAGCACCGTGGCGGGGAAGGTCTCGCCGATACGGTCGGCCAGGATGGTCGACTCGACCAGGTCGATCGCGCCGCGTTCGGCGGCCGAGGAGACCCGGTCGGTGCCCGACATGACGGCGGGCAGCTCGGGCAGGGCCGCGGCGGCCCAGGCCGGCACCTCACGGCCGTCGTGCAGGGCCAGGCACACCTCGGTGACGTACCGGTCGGCCAGGCGGCGCAGCGGGGCCGTGACATGGGCGTACGCCGCCGCGACGGCGCTGTGCTCCGGCTGCTCCGGCAGCTGCCCGGCGAACGGCGTGTACCCGGCGCCGCGCAGCAGCTCGGCGGCCTCGTCGACGAACGCGGCGTGCTTGGGCCGGGCCGGGTCCAGCCCGGCCAGCACCTGGCCCACGGTCATGCCGTCGGGCCAGTCCACGCCCAGGCCCTTCGCCGCGATCCGCAGCCGGGCCACCGCCTCCGGGTCGGGGGCGGGCATCGTGCGCAGCAGGCCGATCCGGCCCGCCAGCATGATGTCCGCAGCCGCGCGGCCGGTCAGCAGCGAGATCTGGGCGTTCCATTCCTCGGCGGGCAGCGGGGCGCGCAGGCGCAGCTGCCAGCCGTCGCTGTGCGGCTCGATCTCCTGCTCGGGCATGGGCAGGTTGATGGCGCCGCGCTCCAGGCCCCGCATGATCAGCAGCCGGCCCAGCTCCGGCAGCAGCGCGATCGGCTCGGCGAGCGCGCCGCTGTCCACATCGGCCTGCACACCCTCGTAGGCGAGCTTGGCGCGGCTGCGCACCCGCGCCCGTTGCAGCTGCACACCGACGGTGTCGCCGTCGGCGGAGACGTCGATCGTCCACACCACCGCGGCCCGGTCCACGCCGGGCAGCAGGCTGACCGCGCCCTCGCTGAGCACCGGCGGGTGCAGCGGCACCTTGCCGTCGGGCAGGTAGATCGTCTGCCCGCGCCGCCAGGTCTCGGCTTCCAGCGGGCTGTCCGGCGCCACGTACGCCGCGACGTCGGCGATGGCGTAGTGCACCCGGTAGCCGCCGTCCCGGCGGGACAGGCACACGGCCTGGTCGAGGTCGCGGGAGCCGAGCGGGTCGACGGTGACGAAGGGCAGGTCGGTGCGGTCGGCGTCGGGCAGCTTCACCTCGGCGGCGGCGGCCTGCGCCTGTGCCTGCGCGGCGGGCGGGAAGGCGTCGGGCAGTTGCAGCTCGCGACGCAGCGCGGTGAAGTCGATGGCCTCGGCGTGCAGGCGGCGGTATGCCATTGGTCATTCTTACCAGGTGCGCGCGTGCGGCGGCCCCGCCCGTACGGGCGGCTTCACGTTCCGGCGACGGCGATTCGGTGCCATCCGCAGGTCACGCCGTGGATGACACCGATCAGGGCGGCGCTGCCCCGCTAACGCATGGCCTTGCGGGCCATCTTCTTCATCGCCGTCTTGCGCATGGTCGTCTTGCGGGCCGGGGCGGTCTTCGCCATCGCCTTGCGGGCCGGTGCGCTCTTGCGGGCGGTGGTGGCCTTCTTGAGCGGGGTCACCTTCTTGGCGGCCATGGCCTTCTTCGCCGTGCTGCGGCCGGAGGCGGTCCGGCGTACCGCCGCAGTGATCTTCTTCGCCCCGGTCGCCCTGCGGGTCGGGGACGCCTTCTTCGCCACCGTGGTGGTCTTCCGGGCCGCGGTGGTCTTCCGGGCCGTGGTCGTCTTGCGGACCGCGGTGACGCTCTTGCGCGCGGGTGCGGTCTTCCTGGCGGCCGTGGTCTTGCGGACCGCGGTGGTCTTGCGAGCGGTCGCCTTGCGCGCGGGTGCGGTCTTCTTCGCGACCGCTGCCTTCTTGACCGCTGTCGCCTTCTTGACCGCGATGGCCTTCTTGGCCGCGGTGGTCTTTCTGGCAGGCGACGCCTTCTTGGCGGCCGTCTTGCGCGCGGTCGTCTTGCGGGCGGTGGTCTTCTTCGCCGCGGCGGTCTTCCGGACCGCGGCGGTGATAGTCCGGGCGCCCGTGCTGCGGGCGGCGGCCGTGGTCTTCTTGGCGGTCGCCTTCTTGGCCGTCGTCTTCCTGGCCGCAGTGGTCTTCTTGGCGGCGGTGGTCTTCTTCGCGGCCGTGGTCTTCTTGACCGCGGTGGTCTTCTTGGCGGTGGCCTTCTTGGCCGGGGACGTCTTCTTCGCGGTGGTCTTCTTCGCCGTGGTCGTCTTCCTGGCCGGTGCGGCCTTCTTCATCGGCGTCGTCTTCTTGGCTGCGGTGGTCTTCTTCGCCGTCACGGCCTTCTTCGCCGCCGTCTTCTTGACCGCGGCGGTGAGCTTCTTGACGCCGGTGGTCTTCTTGGCGGCGGTGGTCTTCTTCGCGGCCGTGGTCTTCTTGACCGCGGTGGTCTTCTTGGCGGTGGCCTTCTTGGCCGGGGACGTCTTCTTGGCGGTGGTCTTCTTCGCCGTGGTCGTCTTCCGCGCTGTGGTGGTCTTCTTGGCGGGCGAGGTCTTCCTGGCAGGCGCGGCCTTCTTCGCCGCGGCCGGCCGGCTCGGCGCCTTCTTGGCTACCGCCTTCTTGGCAGCGGCCTTCTTCGCTGGGGCCTTCTTCGCTGCGGCCTTGGCTACGGCCATCGCTTGTCCTCCTCACGGGAACGTCCTGCCGGAATGTCTCCGGCGGAACCGCGAAACAGCGGTGGCCACGGCGCTTTCTCCGCGCACTGCTGCTCCAGACATCACTGTGCGCCGCAAAAGGCCCATGTGCTGGTGAAATCCGTAAAAAAGTCAAATTGCTATGACTGCCGATGTGACCACTCCACAGTGCACGTATCGCGGCATCCCTTGTCCCGCCGCTCTTTGCGGCACGCGGGGCGCAGGTCTAGCGGGGACCCGTCATCCCGGCCAACCGCGCCAGGATCGCCCGTTGCGGCTCGGTCTCCGGCACCGGAAGTCCCCGTGCCGCACCGACAGCGGCCGTCGCGTCCGCGGCGCTCGCACCGAGCCGGATCAGCACCCCGCCCGCGACGACGGTGGCCCGGCCGATGCCGCCGAAGCAGTGCGCCAGCACGAACCTGCCCGCCGCGACCTCGTCGGCGAGCCGCCCGGTCAGCTCCCGGTACGCGGTGAAGTCCGGCACGCCGAAATCGGGGATGGGGAACGAGACGAAGCGCATCCCGGCCGCGCGCACCGCCTGCTCCTCGCCGACCAGGCCCAGCCGCTCGTTCTCGGGGGCGGTCAGCGCGGAGACCACGGTGTCCACCCCCTGCCGGCGCAGGGAATCGACCTCGTCCCGCAGCCGCTGCCCGCCCTCGGGACGGGGCATGAGCGCGAGCCGGCCCGCGGCGGGCCAGTCGACGACGTACGCGGTGGTGGGCACGAGGTCAGCCGAGCAGGACCTTCACGACGGCCTCGCCGTCGGCGGCCGCACGGTGGTAGAACGCGGCGAGGCCGTCGGCGTGCCAGGCCAGGCGTCGCGCCAGCAGGTCGTCCCAGGGGCGGGTGGAGTAGCCGCGCAGCACCGCGGACAGCTCGCCCTCGCGCTGCGCGATCCACGACGACGGCTGCGCGTCACGCAGGAAGTCAGAGACCGCGCGGACCTCGTCGGCGCGGAGCACGCCGATCTCGTCGTCGGACGCCCCGGACAGGTCGACCGGATGCCAGGCCCCGCCGGACACGACCAGGCCCGCCACCGGGTGGCCAGGCCCCTGGCTGCCCGCGAAGAGCACCTCCAGCAGCAGGTAGTGCTCGGGCACCGCGCGCAGGGTGCCGTCGGCCAGCGCCCGCTCGTAGGCCGCGTCGTCGAACACCGGCGAGCCGTCCCACAGCCGGCGCGGCGAACCCGCCAGCTCCGTCTCGGGCACCCGCTGCCAGTACATGTCGACGCCGGTCACGGCTCAGGCCTTCGACTTCGCCGGGCTCTGTGCCCGCGCCCCGGCGGGCTTGGCCTTGTCGCTGCCCGCCGCCCACTTGTCCAGGTCGAAGCGGAACCAGCCGCCCAACACGACCCGCCCGCTGCCCAGCGCCAGCACCGCCCGGATCTTCGCGTTCTGCTTGCCGTACACCTTCAGCAGCTCGGCGACGTCGGTGACCGGGACGGTCCAGGTGGCCGAGTGGTGACCCTCCACCTTGTACGGCAACTCCGGCCCCTTGCGGCTCTGCCCGCCCACCATGTGCCGCCCGCGCAGCCCCTTCACCTCGAACTCGCAGGTCACCACCTGCACCGCGCCTAGTGTCCCGTTCGTCACCGTCGTGGCGATCAGGAACTCCTTCGCGTCACCGGGACCGAAGTTGTTGATGTGGTAGAGCCGCACGCTGGGGGCCGGCCGGGTGCGCCGGTAGCCGGCCAGCGCCACGGCCAGGCTCAGCAGGGCGATCAGGACACCGGCGAGCGCGAGCATCCGTGCGGGGGTATCGGACACCGGGTGACTATGGCACGAAACCGGCCGGGGGAGGAAGCCGCGTACGCCGTGCTGTGGACCGTCGCCGGGTCGTTGGTCAGGCATGAGACTCGACGTTCCGGCATCGAAGCTGCTCCGCGGGCTGCTGTGGAGCGTGGCCGCGATCCATCTGCTGAGCCTCGGGTTCACGATCGTCTACCACGGCTTCGGCGTGTACGACCTCATCCCGTACTGGGGGCGGATCGTCAAGTTCTTCTACGTGGACAAGGAGCAGAACCTGCCCACCTGGTTCTCCAGCGGGCTGCTGTTCCTCGCGGCGCTGCTGCTGTGGCAGCTCGGCGGCGCGGACCGGGCGTCCGGCGGGCGCTTCCACCGGCGCTGGCGGGTGCTCGCGGCCGTCTTCACCGGCCTGTCGCTGGACGAGTTCTCGCAGTTCCACGAGCTCGGGGCGCAGGCCGACGTGCTGGACGCGGGCGGGGCCTCGTACCTGTCCTGGCTGGTGCTCGCCGCGCCCCTGGTGCTCGTGCTGGCCCTGTCGTACCTGCCCCTGCTGCTCGCGCTGCCGCCGCGGGTGCGCTGGCTCATGCTCGGCGCGGCCGCGCTGTTCCTCGGCGGGGCGGCCGGGATCGAGGTGCTCGGCGCCTACACCGGCCGGGAGAACATCGGCTTCACCCCCGGTTGGGCCTCCATGCGCTACGTGCTGGCCGCCTCGGCCGAGGAACTCTGCGAGATGCTCGGCGTGGTGCTCTTCATCTACGCCACCGCCCTCCACCTCCAACACCCACCCACCACCCCCACCCGCCCCT
>NZ_JAAOTI010000045.1:0-54215 GCF_011297315.1 Catellatospora chokoriensis | reverse complement strand
TCAAACCCCGACATAATAAAATGTCCGAAATTTGTCCATCACCAAAGGAATCATCCAGAGGATGATCAATAATTGGCACTTGGCTTAAATAGCACCCTGTTGAGTTCTCAAAGAACAAGCACACACCTTGCTGGTGTCCCACATTGTGGGATCCCGCTCGGGGCAACTCATCCAACTTACCCGGTCTGTCGCTCCGTGTCAAGCTAATCTTTCCTGAATTTTCAGGATCGATTTGCATCCATGTCGCGGCTTCCCAAACCCGAACACACCACAGCTACTTAAGTAGCTAGATCAGTTCGGAAGAACCTGCAACCCGGCCGGCGGTCACTTCCGAGATTTACTCTCGGCGGACTCATCCGCCCGGCTCGTTGCCGGCTCGAAGAACATTACCCGGTCGGTTTCGCGAGCGCAAGTCCCGCACCACCCAGATGTCCCGCGTTTCCCGGACTTCGACTTGAGCTCTTCGCTCGCCGCTTTTGTCCGTTCCGCGCTGGCAGAGAGAACATTACGCAAACGGCAGGCGACCATGCAAATCGGGGTGGTGCGGCGCCGATCACATTAGATCTGAGCTGGGAAAACAGTCCCTGCAACGACACCGAGTTCGATGTCTGCCACCCGGGCACGCAAAACGACGGTGTCTCCGTCGGCCAGAAACGCGCGTTCCTCGCCCTTGACCAGGACCGGCTCCTTGCCGCCCCACGTCAGTTCCAGGAACGAGCCCACCTGGTCACGCTCCGGTCCCGACACCGTGCCGGAGGCGAACAGGTCGCCCGTACGCAAGTTCGCTCCGTTGACGGTCAGGTGCGCCAGCTGCTGCGCCGGCGTCCAGTACATGGTGCGGAACGGCGGGCTGGCCACCGTGGTCTCGTTCCACTCGACAGTGATGGCGAGGTCGAGCGCACGCCGGTCGTCGTCGAGATACGGCAGCACCGGCGGGTCCTGCACGGGTGCCGCGGTCCACGCCTGCTCGCCGAAAGCGGCCAATGGCGTGATCCACGCCGACACCGAGGTCGCGAAGGACTTGCCCAGGAACGGGCCGAGGGGCTGGTACTCCCACGCCTGGATGTCGCGGGCCGACCAGTCGTTGACCAGCACCACGCCGAACACGTGGTCGGCGAAGCGCTGCCACGGCACCGGCTCGCCGAGGGTGGAGCCGACCCCGACCACGAAGCCGACTTCGGCTTCGATGTCCAGGCGCCGGCACGGGCCGAAGTCACCGGCGGCACGCTGACCGCTGGGGCGTACCACCGGCGTGCCGCTGACCACGACGGTGCCCGCGCGGCCGTGATAGCCGATGGGCAGGTGTTTCCAGTTCGGCAGCAGCGCCGCCTGGCCGGGCCGGAAGATCTGGCCGACGTTCGAGGCGTGGTTCTCGGAGGAGTAGAAGTCGACGTAGTCCGCGACGGTCCAGGCCAGCACGTTGGCCACGGTCGCGAGCGGGAGCAGCAGCGGCTCGACCTCGGCCCGGTGGGCCGGGTCGCCGAGCAGCTCCGTCAACCGGGCCCGGACCGCCGACCAGTGCGCCGGCCCCAGCGCCAGAAACGCGTCCAGGTTCGGCGCTCGCAGGCTGTCCCCGGCGAGAATCAACCCGGCCGCCTCCGCGGCGCCCAAGTCAAAAGCAAAATCACCGATGCGTACGGCACACCGGGCCTGCCCGTCGGAGCCCACGACGACTCCGTACGGAAGGTGGTTCAGGTCGTAGCCGCCACCGGTGGCTCCGGGCACCCAGGTCATGCCTTCTCCTTGCTCTGCTCGCCACGGGCGTGCGTGCCCGGCGAGATGGTTCGTTCACCGCGCTCGGCGGGTCGGGTGCTCACGCGCGCCCGTCGAGAAGTCCGAGTTTTTGCAGGTCCGCGAGTGGCTCGGGGATGCTGCAGGTGCCGAAGCCGACCCACAGCGGCCGCTGGTGGGTGCGGCGCGAGCGCACCGCTTCGATGAGGGTCAGCGGCTGGGTGGTGGCCAGCAGGCCGGCGACCTCGGTCACCTCCACCCCCTCGGCGGCGGCGCACGCGGCGGCCAGCACGTTGAGGAAGCCGTGGTGGGTGAATCCGGTCTCGGGGTCGGTGTGCCGGATCGCGTGGTGCAGCCCGGCGGTGAGCTTGAACGGCAGCTCACGCTCGTGGCACGCGATGATCACCGCGGCCAGCTCCATCGGCGTGGGGAACAGCTCGGCCGCCAGGCCCCCGGTGCGGAATTTCGCGGACACCGGCAGTCCGGTCGCGCGGGCCTGCGCGAGCACGTCGAGCGCGGCCAGCAGCCCCCAGGCGAGCGGGATCTCCGCGTATCCGCGCACCCCGCTGTCGCGTACCCGATGCAGGAAGTCGTGCACGGCGGGTGACGGGTCCTCGCCGCGGCGCGCCATGGCGGCCTCGACCTGGACGGTCCGGACCCCGGCGGGCGGCGTCGCGAAGCAGTCGGCCGCGGGCCCGTCGGCGATGACCCCGACCGCGAGATCCTCGCCCTCGGCCAGCAGCGGGCCGAGGTCGGGCAGCTGGGAGGCGGGCACCAGGAGCGGCCCGACGAGCTGGGCGTACCAGGCGCGGCGGTGTTCGCGGTGGGCCGCCACGGCGTCGGACAGCGTGGCGCTGCCGGGCGGGAAGACCGCGGCATCGTCGAGCAGCTGCGCCAGCAGCAGTGGCGTTGACATGATCAGTCAATCTAGTGGACGCTACATAGAGCGGACAAGAGTGTCCGATTATCGGACGGATCTCTTCGTAAAGTGGACACCGCTCCTAAAAGCGACACTGGAGGTTGGCCATGCCGTACTACCGCAGCGTCGGCGAGGTCCCGCGGAAACGGCACACGCAGTTCCGCAAGCCCGACGGCGGCCTCTACGCCGAGGAGCTGATGGGGCAGGAGGGCTTCTCCTCCGACTCCTCGCTGCTCTACCACCGGCACGCGCCGACCGCGATCGTGGCGGCCGAGGAGTTCGACCCGCCCGCCTGGACCAGGCTGCCGAACCGCCCTCTCAAGCCCCGCCACCTGCAGACCCACAAGCTGGACCAGTCCGGCGCCGACGCCGTGCTCGGCCGCCAGCACCTGCTCGCCAACGACGACTGCCGCATCTCGTACGTGCTCGCCGACACCCCGTCGCCCCTGTATCGCAACGCGATCGGCGACGAGTGCCTCTACGTCGAGGCCGGCCGACTGCGCGTGGAGTCGGTGTTCGGCGTGCTGGAGGTCACCGCCGGCGACTACGTCATCGTGCCCACCTCGGTGGTGCACCGGCTGGTCCCGCTGGAGCCGACCCGGCTGCTGGTCATCGAGGCCACCGGGCACATCGGGCCGCCGAAGCGCTACCTGTCCGTGCGCGGCCAGTTCCTGGAGCACTCCCCCTACTGCGAGCGCGACCTGCGGGGGCCCGACGAGCCGCTGCTCGTCGACGGCACCGACGTCGAGGTGCTGGTGCAGCACCGTCGCGGTTGGACCCGGCACGTGTACGCCCAGCACCCGTTCGACGTCGTGGGCTGGGACGGGTGCCTCTACCCGTGGGCGTTCTCGATCCACGACTTCGAGCCGATCACCGGTCGGCTGCACCAGCCGCCGCCGGTGCACCAGACCTTCCAGGGTCCGAACTTCGTGATCTGTTCCTTCGTGCCGCGCAAGGTGGACTACCACCCGCTCGCGATCCCGGTGCCGTACAACCACCACAACGTCGACTCCGACGAGATGCTCTTCTACACCGGTGGCGACTACGAGGCGCGTCGCGGCTCCGGCATCGGCCAGGGTTCGATCTCGCTGCACCCGTCCGGGTTCACCCATGGGCCGCAGCCGGGTGCGGCCGAGCGTTCGATCGGGGCGGAGCGCTTCGACGAACTGGCCGTCATGGTGGACACCTTCCGCCCGCTGGACCTGTGCGAACCCGCACTGGCCTGCGAAGACCCCGGATACGCCTGGACCTGGTCGGGTCGCGCCCCGGGGTGACCCGGCCCAGCGCCGAGATGGGACGGTGCGGGAATCGGGCGGCGGTCCGCCTTCATTTCCGCACCGTTCGGTCCCGTCTACGGCTGCGGAACCTGGGGATCGGGGTGCACCAGTGCCACCGCGATCGCGGCGAGGCCCTCACCGCGGCCGGTGAACCCGAGCCCGTCCGTAGTCGCGCCGGAAACGCTGACCGAGGCCCCCGCCGCGGCCGACAACACCCGTTGCGCCTCGGCACGGCGCGTGCCTACCTTCGGGTACTTGCCCACGACCTGCACAGAGACGTTGCCGATGGTGAATCCGGCGGCGCGTACCAGCCGCGCCGCCTCGGTGAGCAGCGTCACCCCGGAGGCGCCCGACCACTCGGGCCGATCGACCCCGAAGTTCGCCCCGAGGTCGCCGAGGTCGGCTGCGCTGAACAGCGCGTTGCAGGCGGCGTGCGCGATCACGTCGCCGTCGGAGTGGCCGGCCAGGCCGGGCACTCCCGGCCACAGCAGCCCGCCGACCCAGCACGGGCGGGTGTCGTCGAACGCGTGCACATCCGTGCCGATGCCGACTCTCACCGGTACGCCTCCTCGATCATCACGGCGCCAGGGTGGCGACACACCGCCGAACCCGCCGATAGTGACTCATCCCGGGGTTCCGCCTGAACGGCGGCCCCCCGACGATCCCCCACCATGGTCCATAAGTTCATGATCAACTTGCGGGGAGGGGGTGAGCGGACAGGAGGGATTCGGCGATGAGGAGGTCCAGGGGGCGGGTGATTTTCAGGGCCAGGTCGCTGCCGGGGACGCAGTGGACCTTGTGGCCGAGGCGCTCGACCATGCCCGCGTCGTCGGTGTGCTCGTCGACGGCCTCGGCGTGAGCGCGGACCAGGGTGTCCCGGGGGAAGCCCTGCGGGGTCTGGATCACGCGTAGCGGGGCGCGGTCGACGGTCTCCAGGACGTGCTCGCCGGCGTCCACCCGCTTGATGGTGTCGACCACGGGCAGGGCGGGCACCACGGCGGCCGCGCCGGAACGGACCGCGGCGGCGACCGCCTCGACCAGCTCAGGCGGGGTCAGCGCGCGGGCGGCGTCATGCACCAGCACGACCTCGATGGACTCCGGCACGGCGGCCAGGGCCGCGGCTACCGACTGCTGCCGGGTGGCCCCGCCGGGCACCACGACGGCCCCGGGCACCAGCGCGCGGACCGCGTCCACGTCGCCGGGCGGCGCGGCGATGACGATCATCGCCACCGAAGGGGCCAGGGCGAGCCGGCGGCACGCGTGCACCAGTAGCGGCTCGCCGGCCAGCTCGCGCAGGGCCTTGGGGGTTCCGCCGCCCAGGCGCAGGCCCATGCCGGCCGCGGGAACGAGAACCGCGACGTCCTTGCGCCGAGCAGGCGCAGGAACGTCGCGGCTATCGATATCAGATGACACTGCCGTTGTGCGGGTCACGCCTCGGCGAGCACCTTGTCCAGGAGAACCTCGGCTCCGTCCTTGGTGCTCTTCTCGGCGAGCGCGACCTCACCGACGAGGATGTCCCGAGCCTTGGCGAGCATCCGCTTCTCCCCCGCCGACAGACCACGCTCACGCTCACGGCGCCAGAGGTCACGCACGACCTCAGCCACCTTGAGCGGGTTACCCGAGGCAAGCTTCTCAAGATTCGCCTTGTAGCGCCGCGACCAGTTGGTCGGCTCCTCGGTGTGCGGGGCGCGGAGGACGTCGAAAACCTTGGACAGGCCCTCTTCGCCAACCACCTCACGCACGCCGACGATCTCGGCGTTCTCGGCGGGCACCCGCACCGTCAGGTCGCCTTGAGCGACCCGAAGGACGAGGTAAAGCTTCTCCTCGCCCTTGATGGTGCGGGTCTCGATAGCCTCGATGAGTGCGGCCCCGTGGTGGGGGTAGACAACGGTCTCGCCGACACTGAAATCCATAGGTACGAAACCCCTTTCGCTGTGTCTAGGGTAACACGGGCGTGCCGTGCAGTCCCAGCCCGTCTTGCACAGTTAGCGCAGCTCACCCCCGTTGTGAGCCGTATTTCTTCTGCTTGACACAGCTCAGCAACGCTTCTTCCGCTACTCTGAGTGACCTTTTCTGCACTCATTGGTATCTGTGGCACCCGATGTCCGCATCGCGAACAGTCCTCAATCTCCTCCGACACGCCACTAGCGTGAGTCTGTAGGACGCGGGACAGTAGAGAGACGCGGTGCTGAACGCGCGAGGAGCCGGCGATGGGCACGCTGGGCAACGGCCTTCCGGACCTCCCGCCCGAGTGGGGAGAGGTCGTCATTCCCGATGACCCCGCTGAGCTGGCCGAAGAGGCAGAGCGGGTCCGGGACGAGCTGCGGGCCGAAGCCCGGGCCGCACGGCGTGCGGCCTGGCGTGCGCGCTGGCGAAGGCGACTGCACCTGCCCGAGCGCATTGACGATCCTGATCAGCCGTCGCTCGTGCTGCCGTTGATCGTGCTCGCCATCGCCGTTGTGATCACCTTGCTGAGCCTGCTGCTCATCGCCTGGCCCGGCCTGACCGGCGGGACCCCCGACGCCCCGCAGCCCGGCCCGCCCGTGCGCCCGGCTGTCTCCGCGCCGGCGGCCACGTCCCCGACCTCGTCGCCGGGCGTCTCGCTGCCACCGACCCCGCACCCGCCCGGCACCTAGGACGGCGTCGCGCCCGGCGGCAGCCGCACCGCCTGCACGCGCACCCAGGCCGTGCCCGCGGGCCCCAGCCCGGTCAGCGTCACGCGCGCCTTTCCCGAAGCGCCGAGGGGGTTCACGTACGGGTAGCGCGAGTTGCAGGGGTGCTCCACCCGATACCGGTTCCCCTCCTCGGCGACCTCCACCCGGAGCATGATCTGCCCGGCGCAGACGACCCGCAGCTCGGTGGGCCCGGACAGGGTCAGCTCGGCCGTCGACTCGTCGCCGCCCGCCAACCAGCTGTCGAACAGCGTCCGTGCCGCGCGGTCGGCGGGCAGTTCGGTCTGGGCCTGGAGGCGCCACTGGTCCGGCCCACCGGGCGCGCGCTTGTCCAGCACCCGCCACGCGCCGACCGCGGCACCGGTTCCGTCGACCGACATCGTGACCCGCAGCTGTCCGACGTCCTTCGGCAGCAGCAGCGGCTCCGGCGGGTACCCGACCTCCAGCGAGCACTCCGCGTCGACCGCCGAGACGGTGCGGCCGTCGGCGGCGGCCACCGTGACCCGCATCGTGCCCGCGTCTCCGACGCAGACCGCATGCAGCTCGAACGCGCCGTACGGGAGTTTCAGCAGGTGTGCCGCCGGCTGCCCCGAGGACAGCTCCAGCGGCGGCTGGATGGCCACCACGCTGCTGCTCGGGCGGTCCGCCCACAAGGCCGCGAGCTCGTCGGCCGCGGCCTGCCACGCCGGCGAGGGCATCGGCTGCGGCAGCGGGACCGGCCGGGGCGGCTCCGCGCCCGCGGACCGCCACCACCAGCCGCCCGCGATCAGCAGTGCCACCACGGCCAGCGAGGCGACGGCAGCGCCACGACCACGTCTGTTGTCCACGGTCGGCGACGATAACGGTGACGCGCGACACTGACCAGATGTCACCGCTGGGTCTGCTGCGCGCCTGCCACCCCCTGCCCGCCCTCGCCGTCACCGTCTTCGGCGGCCTGCTGGCGGTCGGCATGGGCCACACTCCGGCCGGCGTCGCCGCGGTCATGGCGACGGTGGCGCTGAGCCAGCTGTCGGTCGGCTGGGCCAACGACGCGATCGACGCCGGGCGCGACACGGCGGTGGGCCGGACCGACAAGCCGCTGGCCGGGGACCTGGCGGGCCGCCGTACCGTCGCCGTCGCGGCCGTGGTGGCCGCCGCCGCCACCGGCGCCGCCTGCCTCTGGTGGGGCTGGCCCGCCGGGGCGTGGTTCGCGGTCGCCGTGCTGTCCGCCCACCTGTACAACTGGCCGCTCAAGGCCACGGTCTGGTCGATCGTGCCCTACCTGGTGTCCTTCGCCTGCTTGGTGATCTTCGTGAGCACCGCGCTCCCCGGCGCGCCACTCCCGCCGGGCTGGCTGATCGCCGCGGCGGCGCTGCTGGCGGGCGCGGCACACCTGCTCAACGCGGTGCCCGACCTCGCCGACGACGCGGCCACCGGAGTCCGCGGCCTGCCCCAGCGGCTGGGCGCCCGGCGCAGCCTCGCCGCGGCGTCCGGACTGCTGCTGGCCGCGACGCTGACCCTGCTGGCGGGGGCCCGGCCACCGCTGTGGGCCGGGGCCGGCGCGCTGCTCACGGCCGTCGTCCTGATCGTCATCGGCTGGTACGCGGCACCGCGCGCCGCCTTCCGCGCCCTGCTCGCCGTCGCCGCCGTGGACCTCGCCCTGCTGGTGCTCAGCGGCGCGCTGTGATCGGCGGCGGGTCGGCTGCGGAGCCGCGATCGGCGGACACTACGCTGAGCCCGTGACTCGCTCGATCACCAAGCTCCTGGCCGGCGGTGCCGCCGCCGCTGCCCTGGCCCTGACCGGCTGCAGCGCCGGCATGAACTCGCAGACCGCCGACCAGGTGGCGGCCGTGCCCGGCTTCAGCCTGACCGTGCCGGGCCCGAACGGCGGCAACGTCGCGCTCCGCGACGCGGTGCTCGCCTACGCCGGCCCGACCGGCTACGCGCAGGGCGCGACCGCACCGCTGCAGCTGCGCATCTTCAACGACACCGAGCAGCCGATCACGCTCGACAAGTTCGAGTCCAACGACGCGGCCTCCGTGAAGCTGGCCTCGGCCGCCGACCTGAAGCCGAGCCCGAGCCCGGCCGCGGAGTCGCCGAGCCCCGCGGCGAGCAAGTCGCCGAATGCGGCCGGCAGCGCGTCCCCGGGCGCGGCGACCAGCCCGGCCCCGGCGACCAGCCCCAGCCCGGCCGCCGCGCCCCCCGCGAAGCTCACCATCCCGCCGGCCGGCTACCTGGAGCTGACCCCGGGCAGCGGCCAGTTCCTTGCCCTGACCGGGCTCAAGAAGCCGGTCGTCAACGGCGAGGGCGTGCACCTGAAGCTGACGTTCTCCAACGGCCTGGTCCTGGAGACCCTGCCGGGCACCGTGGTGCCGATCGCGCCGCCGCTCAGCCCGCAGCCGCGCCTGCCTGTCTCGGCGCCGCCGACCCGCCCCGGCACCGAGGGCGAAGGCCACTGACCCGGTAGTCGCCGTCCCGGTGGCCCGCCTGTCCGGCGGCCCCGGACGGCCTGCCTACCACCGTCACACCCACGGGGTAGGTTGCGCACGTGACAGTGCGCAGCACCTCGAAGACGGCGAAGCCCGCACGCCCCGGATACGTCTGTGACGCGTGCGGGCATCAGCCTCCCAAGTGGTTCGGCCGCTGCCCTGAATGCGGCGAATGGGGCTCGGTCATCGAGGCCTCGGCAGGTCCGGCCCTCGGCGCGATGCGCAACGTGGCCCCCCGCGCCCCCGGCGAACCGGCTCGGCCCATCGCCACCATCTCCGCCGTGCCCGCCCGTGCCGTGGCCACCGGCGTCAGCGAACTCGACCGCGTGCTCGGCGGCGGCCTCGTGCCCGGCTCGGTCGTGCTGCTGGCCGGCGAGCCCGGCGTCGGCAAGTCCACCCTGCTGCTCGACGTGGCCCAGCAGTGGGCGGCCGGGGCCGGCAGCCCTTCCCTCATCGTCAGCGGCGAGGAGTCCGTCAGCCAGGTCCGGCTGCGGGCCGAGCGCATGAACACCCTGCACGAGCAGCTCTACCTGGCCGCCGAGACCGACCTGGCCGCGGTGCTCGGCCACCTCGACGCGGTCAAGCCCGGCCTGCTCGTGCTCGACTCCGTGCAGACCATCGCCGCCCCCGGCAACGACGGCGTGCCCGGCGGCGTCACCCAGGTGCGGGCGGTCACCGCCGCGCTGGTCGCCGTGGCCAAGGAGCGCAACATCGCGACCGTGCTGGTCGGCCACGTCACCAAGGACGGCAGCGTGGCGGGTCCCCGCGTGCTGGAGCACCTGGTCGACGTGGTGCTGCACTTCGAGGGCGACAAGCACTCCTCGCTGCGCCTGGTCCGCGGGCTGAAGAACCGCTTCGGGGCCGCCGACGAAGTCGGCTGCTTCGAGATGAACGAGGGCGGCATCACCTCGCTGCCCGACCCGTCGGGGCTGTTCCTCACCCGATACGCCGAGCCGGTGCCCGGCACCTGCGTCACCGTCGCCATGGAGGGCCGCCGCGCCCTGGTCACCGAGGTGCAGGCGCTGATCGGGGCGACCGTCGCCGGATCGCCGCGGCGCACCGTGTCCGGCCTCGACTCGGCGCGGCTGGCCATGGTGCTGGCCGTGCTGCAGCGGCGCACCGAGCGCATGGCGCTGCACGACAAGGAGGTGTTCGCCGCCACGGTCGGCGGCATCCGGGTCGTCGAGCCCGCCGCGGACCTGGCCGTCGCGCTGGCGGTCGCCTCCGCCGGGCTCAACCTGTCCATGTCGCCCCGGCTCGCGGCCATCGGTGAGGTAGGTCTCACGGGTGAGGTGCGGCGCGTCGGCGCGGTCCCCCGGCGCCTGGCCGAGGCGGTTCGGCTCGGTTTCAAATACGCTCTGGTACCGCCCGGTTGCGGACCGTCGTCAACGGGCACTCCCGCCGGGGACCTGCGGGTCGAAGAGGTGTCCGATCTGCGTACGGCACTGCACTGGGCTGCACGGTTGTCCGCTGAGTGACGCTCCCAGCACGGGCCGACGGGCACAGCTCGGCGGCCCCCGTAGACTGTGCCCGTGCCGATCGATCGCGACACCACCTGGAACACCGCCGCAGTCGGCGGTGATCCGTTGCGCGCCACCCTGGCACGGGTAGCTCCAGGCACGCCTCTGCGCGACAGCCTCGAGCGCATCCTGCGCGGCCGGACCGGCGCCCTCATCGTCCTCGGATACGACAAACTCATCGAGACCCTGTGCACCGGCGGCTTCCCGCTCGACGTCGAGTTCTCCGCCACGCGCCTGCGCGAGCTGTGCAAGATGGACGGCGCCGTCGTGCTCTCCGCCGACGGCACCCGCATCCTGCGCGCCGCCGTGCACCTGATGCCCGACGCCTCCATCCCCACCGAGGAGTCCGGCACCCGGCACCGCACCGCCGAGCGCGTCTCCAAGCAGAGCGGCTACCCGGTGATCTCGGTCAGCCAGTCGATGCACATCATCGGCGTCTACGTGGCCGGCCAGCGACACACCCTGGACGATTCCGGACAGATACTGTCCCGGGCAAACCAGGCCCTGGCCACCCTCGAGCGCTACAAGCTGCGCCTCGACGAGGTCAGCGGCACCCTCTCCGCCCTGGAGATCGAGGACCTGGTCACCGTCCGCGACGCCTTGGCCGTCGTGCAGCGCCTCGAAATGGTCCGCCGCATCTCCGACGAGATCGCCGGCTACGTGGTCGAGCTCGGCACCGACGGCCGCCTGCTGTCCCTCCAGCTCGACGAGATGATGGCCGGCGTGGACGCCGACCGCACCCTCGTCATCCGCGACTACCTCCCCATGAACCGCAAGACCAGGACCGTCGACGAAGCCCTCGTCGAACTCGACCTGCTCACGGCCAGCGAACTGATCGACCTTGTCTCCGTCGCCAAGGCCATGGGCTACCCCGCCAGCACCGAGGCCCTCGACGCCGCCGTCAGCCCCCGCGGCTTCCGCCTCCTCGCCCGCGTGCCGCGCCTGCCCGGCGCCATAGTCGACCGCCTCGTCGACCACTTCGGCAGCCTCCAGCGCCTCCTCGGCGCGACCGTCGAAGACCTCCAGGCCGTCGACGGCGTCGGCGACGCCCGTGCTCGTGGCGTCCGTGAAGGTCTCTCGCGGCTTGCTGAGACGTCGATCCTTGAGCGGTATGTCTGAGGCCGTGACTGCGTAGCGTTCCGCGGGGGTTGGGGTCGAGCGCTGGGGCCGCAAAGAGCGCGGCCTTTTACGCGCTCGACCCCAACCCCCGCTCCACGCACCCTCACAAAGCTAACCAGGTAAAAAGGGCCACCCTTTTCCCACAAAGCGACAGCCACCCCACCCCACCCCAGTTACCGGTTCAGGGCACGACAGGGGAAGGGTGACGGCCCGGCGAAGCGTGCTGCGGCGAACAGGCTGGCTGTGTTCAGGTGTTCTGGAACGTGGGTTCGCGGCTTCACGGGTGGCGGCTACGCGTTACCCCGGGGACGGCATGTGTGCCGTTAAGGCTGTCGCTCTCTCCCTGGGTTGCCCACCCACCTCGCCCACCATCGGGCGTGCGACTACGGCGAGGAGCGGAGCCGGGGGAATGCTCGCAGGCGCGTAAAAGGCCGCGCTCTTTGCGGCCCCAGCGCCAAGAGCATTCCCCCGGCGCAGCGACCCACGACAGCAAGCACCTACGAAAGCTTGAGAGTCACAGACGCAGAGATCGCCGTCCCGACCCGCGCATACAGCCGATACTCCCCAGCAGGAGGAACCGGCCCATCCGGCACCCGCTTGATCGACTTCTCACAGGCCGAACTCGAATGCCCGTTCCACACCACCGTGTAAGACCGCTCATGCGCCGGCGGGAACGACCGCACCTCATGCCCCCGCGGCCCCCCGCAGTCATCACTCGACCACACCTTCTCCGTGCTCTTCAGGATCCGCAGCTCCTGAAGATCGGCACCGACGTCCCGCGTGCACGTCCGGTTCGAGGTGTTCTTGATGAGCAGCGTGATGAGCAGGTCGCTGCCGCGCTTGAGCGTCGTCTGCGTCGGCTTCGCAGTCACTTTGATCTCGGCGTCCGTGCAGGCGTTCGGATCGTTCTCGCCTTCGCCCTCGCCCTCGGCGTCCGGACTCGGGGACGGCGGAAGCTCGGACACCGGCGTGATGACGCTGTCGCTCGGTGACGCGGACGGGCTCGGGCCGGGTTGCCCCGCGGCCGACGCCGGTGAGACTCCCGCGCTGGCGGTCGTGCCGTTGGCGGACGGCTGCGGGGCGCCGCCGCTGCCGGTGCCCCGCACCATCAGGGTGATCATGAGAACGGCAACCAGCAGCGCACCGAGCACCATGGCGCGGCGTCGCCAGTAGACGGCTGCGGGCAGCGGACCCACTATCAGTCTCATGATGTGCTCACGCTAGCGCCCACGATCACGACACGCACGACGCGACACGCTCAGGGCGCGAACTCCGTGTCACAGATAGACTTTCCGCTGATAGATCGCGTGCGCTCCGCTCACCTTGTCCAAAAAGAGCAGTCCGTTGCAGTGGTCGATCTCGTGCTGGAGCGCGCGGGCCTCGAAGGCATCGGTGGTGATCGTCACCTTCCGTCCGCTGCCAGGCAGTTCGCCGGTGACCACGATGCGCCCGGCGCGTTTGACGTCGCCGGTGAGGTCGGGCACCGACATGCAGCCCTCCCGGCCCGGACGCCACCGGCTGGCCTCCACGATCACGGCGTTGGCGAGCACGAACGCGCCGTGCACGGTGGCCGCCTTGGGGTGGTCGGTGACGTCGACGGCGAACAGCTGCATGCCGACGCCGACCTGCGGGGCGGCGAGGCCGACGCAGCCCGGCGACACGGCCATGGTCGCGACGAGGTCGGCGGCCAGCGCCACCACCCGCGGGTCGGTCGGGTCCACGGCCTCGCCGACCCGGCTCAGCACCGGTTCCGGCGCGGTGACGACGGGCAGCACCCGGCCCGCGCCGAGCGCCGTGATGTCCCAGCCTTCGATGCTCACGGCGCCTCCCCACCACCCTGTTTCCGGGTGTACTGCCCGCTCATAAGACGTCCGCCCCGGCCGGGCGCAGGTTGACCTCGATGCCGAGCTCCTCGGCGACGTGCGCGAGGCGCTCGGTCAGCTTGCCCGGCACGCCTTCGGGCAGGTCGACCTCGGCGACGAGCAGGTACAGCGGTCCGACCAGGCGGGTGGACAGGTCGGTGATGTTGCCGCCGGCGTCGGCGACGACGCGGGTCACCGCTGCGACGATGCCGAGCCGGTCGGCGCCGTGGACGCTCAGCAGGTACGGCAGGCCGCCGTTGTGTCCGGACTCGTCCTGGCCGACGTTGCGCACGGTCACCAGCAGCTGGCCGTCCGCGGACAGCGGCAGCAGGGCCGCCTCGACCTCGGTCGCGCTGGCCTGCGCGGTGCAGATCAGGGTCATCGCGAAGTGGCCGCGCAGGCGCGTCATCGTGGAGTCGGTGAGGTTCGCACCGAGCCTGGCCAGCGCCTCGGCGACGTCGGCGACGATCCCGGTCCGGTCCGGTCCGATCACGGTGACGGCCAGCTCGGCCCCGTGCACGTCAGTCATGCCTTCTCCTCGCTGCGCCCGCCGAGGGCAACCCGCGTCGTGACTCGCTCGCTTCTGCGGGCATTGTGCACCAGTAGGGTGGTGCGCATGTCCGAACTCGCCTCCCTGACCACTGCGTGGTACGACGCCAACGCACGTGACCTGCCGTGGCGGGAGCCGGACATCGGCGCCTGGCCGGTGTTGATCAGCGAGTTCATGCTGCAGCAGACGCCCGTCGTGCGGGTGCTGCCGGTGTGGCGGGAGTGGGTGGCCCGCTGGCCCGCGCCCGCGGATCTGGCCGCGGAGGACTCCGGTGAGGCGATCCGGGCCTGGGGGCGGCTGGGCTACCCCCGGCGGGCGATGCGGCTGCACGCGTGCGCCACGGCCCTCGTGGAGCGGCACGGCGGGCAGGTGCCGCGGCGGCTGGACCAGATGCTGTCGTTGCCGGGCGTCGGGGACTACACGGCGCGGGCGGTGCTGGCGTTCGCGTACGGGCAGCGCCATCCCGTGGTGGACACGAACGTGCGCCGGGTCGCGGCGCGGGCCGTGCACGGTCTGCCCGACGCGGGCGCGGCCACCACTCCGGCGGACCTCACCCTCGTCGAATCGCTCCTGCCGCAGGCCGAGCCGGCGGCGGCGCGGGCCAGTGCGGCGCTGATGGAACTGGGCGCGGTGCTGTGCACGGCGCGTACGCCCCGGTGCGAGGCCTGCCCGCTGCGGGAGCGGTGCGCGTGGCGGCGCTCGGGCGCAACCCTGCCGGCGGGTCCGTCCCGCAAGCCGCAGCGCTACGCGGGCACCGACCGCCAGGTGCGCGGGCTGTTGCTGGCCGTGCTGCGGCACGCGCCGGGCCCGGTGGCGAAGCCGGCGCTGGACGTGGTGTGGCCGGATGCGGTGCAGCGGGAACGGGCCCTGGACAGCCTGCTGGCCGACGGGCTCGTGGTGCCCCGCGGGCAACGTTTCGGCCTGCCCGGGCGTGTTCCCGCCGATATCTGACTTCCTCTTGAGCTTTCCGTGGTATTGCGGATTCACCCAGCCTGGATAGAGTCCGGGCGTGGCCCCCACCCCCCTCCGCCGCGCCGTTGCCGTGTTCCTGCTGATCGCACTCCTCGCGCCCGCCGCGTGCAAGAGCGCGGGCCCGGACCCGGGTTTCGCCGGTCCCGAGATCAGCCCCACGCCGACAGCGTCGCCGAGCCCCAGCCCCAGCGCCTCACCCAGCCCGTCGGTGCAGCCGTCGCCCGCGGGGTTCAAGACCCTGCAGTGGTATCTGGAGCGGGTGCCCGAGTTCCCTGCGGCACCGGCCCCGCAGCGGGTGAAGGTGCCCGAGAGCGCCTCGGCGATGTGGCTGTCGCGGGTGCCGACCACGAACAAGGTCGCCTTCATCACCATCGACGACGGTGCGCTGTCACGTAAGCCCGAGGTCATCGAGTTCATCCGGCAGGCGAAGATCCCGGTGACGATGTTCCTGAACTCCCCCGCGGCCACCAAGTACACGCCGTACTTCAAGGCGATCCAGGAGGCGGGCGGCATGGTGGAGAACCACACTGTCACGCACACCTCGCTGAAGGGGAAGTCGTACGAGTTCCAGAAGAAGGAGATCTGCGCTTCTGCGGACAAGCTGGCGCAGCTGTTCGGCCGCCGGCCGACGCTGTTCCGCCCGCCGTTCGGCAACAAGGACGCCACCACGCTGAAGGCCGCGCACGACTGCGGGGCGCAGGCGGCGTTCTTCTGGACGCAGACGGTCGACAAGGGCATCGTGCGCTACCAGACGTCCAAGAAGGTCGTGCAGCCCGGCGACGTGCTGCTGATGCACTTCCGCCCGGCGCTGATGGACGACCTGCTCGGTGCGCTGAACGCGATCTACAAGTCCGGGCTCACACCCGCCTTGCTGGAGGACTACATCGGCTGAGCGCATGGAAAAGGGGCACCGCTGGCGCGGTGCCCCTTTTCGCTGTGCGTGCTCGTTATGCGGCCGCGTCGCTGCCGACCGGCTCGGCGGGGGCCTCGGGGGCCTCCGGAGCCGCTGCCGCCTTCTGCGATGCCGAGAAGGTCAGCTTGGCCGTCTCGATCTGCTCCGGGTCGCCCTCGCAGTCGACCAGCACGTGCTGGCCCGGCTTGAGCTCCTGGAACAGGATCCGCTCGCTGAGCGTGTCCTCCAGCTCGCGCTGGATGGTCCGGCGCAGCGGCCGGGCGCCCAGGACCGGGTCGTAGCCCTTCTTCGCCAGGTACTTCTTGGCGTTGTCGGTCAGCTCCAGGCCCATGTCCTTGTTGCGCAGCTGGGACTCGATCCGCTTGATCATGATGTCCACGATCGAGAGGATCTCCACCTCGCCGAGCTGGTGGAAGACGATGGTGTCGTCGATGCGGTTCAGGAACTCCGGGCGGAAGTGCTGCTTCAGCTCGTCGTTGACCTTCTGCTTCATCCGCTCGTAGTTCGACTCGGCGTCCTCCGACTTCTGGAAGCCCAGCGACACGGCCTTGGCCACGTCACGGGTGCCCAGGTTGGTGGTCAGGATGATCACCGTGTTCTTGAAGTCCACGATGCGGCCCTGACCGTCGGTGAGCCGACCGTCTTCCAGGATCTGCAGCAGGGTGTTGAAGACGTCCGGGTGAGCCTTCTCGATCTCGTCGAAGAGGACCACCGAGAACGGCCGGCGGCGCACCTTCTCGGTCAGCTGGCCGCCCTCGTCGTAACCGACGTATCCGGGCGGTGCGCCGACCAGGCGGGACACCGTGTAGCGGTCGTGGAACTCGGACATGTCGAGCTGGATCAGCGCGTCCTCGCTGCCGAACAGGAACTCGGCGAGCGTCTTGGACAGCTCGGTCTTACCGACACCCGAGGGGCCGGCGAAGATGAACGAGCCCGAGGGACGCTTCGGGTCCTTGAGCCCGGCCCGGGTGCGGCGGATCGCCTTGGAGACGGCCTTCACCGCGTCCGACTGGCCGACGACGCGCTTGTGCAGCTCGTCCTCCATGCGCAGCAGACGGGAGGTCTCCTCCTCGGTCAGCTTGTACACCGGGATGCCGGTCCAGTTCGCCAGGACCTCGGCGATCTGCTCGTCGTCGACCTCGCTGACGACGTCCAGGTCACCGGCCTTCCACTGCTTCTCCCGCTCGCCCTTCTGGCCCAGGAGCTGCTTCTCCTTGTCGCGCAGCTGCGCGGCCCGCTCGAAGTCCTGCGCGTCGATCGCGGACTCCTTGTCGCGGCGCACCTGGGCGATCTTCTCGTCGAAGTCGCGCAGGTCCGGCGGCGCGGTCATGCGGCGGATGCGCATCCGGGCGCCGGCCTCGTCGATCAGGTCGATCGCCTTGTCCGGCAGGAAGCGGTCGGAGATGTACCGGTCGGCCAGGTTCGCCGCCGCGACCAGGGCCGCGTCGGTGATGGTCACCCGGTGGTGCGCCTCGTAGCGGTCACGCAGGCCCTTGAGCATCTCGATGGTGTGCGCCACCGAGGGCTCGCCGACCTGGATCGGCTGGAAGCGCCGCTCCAGCGCGGCGTCCTTCTCCAGGTGCTTGCGGTACTCGTCGAGCGTGGTCGCGCCGATGGTCTGCAGCTCGCCGCGGGCCAGCATCGGCTTGAGGATGCTGGCGGCGTCGATCGCGCCCTCGGCGGCGCCCGCGCCGACCAGGGTGTGGATCTCGTCGATGAACAGGATGATGTCGCCGCGGGTGCGGATCTCCTTGAGCACCTTCTTCAGGCGCTCCTCGAAGTCACCGCGGTAGCGCGAGCCGGCCACCAGCGCGCCGAGGTCAAGCGTGTAGAGCTGCTTGTCCTTCAGCGTCTCGGGCACCTCACCCTTGACGATCTTCTGGGCCAGGCCCTCGACCACGGTGGTCTTGCCGACGCCGGGCTCACCGATCAGCACCGGGTTGTTCTTGGTGCGGCGGGACAGCACCTGCATGACCCGCTCGATCTCCTTCTCCCGGCCGATCACGGGGTCGAGCTTGCCCTCCCGTGCCGACTGGGTCAGGTTGCGACCGAACTGGTCCAGCACGAGGCTGGTGGACGGGGCGGCCTCACCGGTGGCGGCGCCGGCCGCGGCCGGCTCCTTGCCGCCCTGGTAGCCCGAGAGAAGCTGGATGACCTGCTGACGCACCCGGTTGAGGTCGGCGCCGAGCTTCACCAGCACCTGGGCCGCGACGCCTTCGCCCTCGCGGATCAGACCGAGCAGGATGTGCTCGGTGCCGATGTAGTTGTGGCCGAGCTGCAGCGCTTCGCGCAGGGACAGCTCAAGCACCTTCTTGGCCCGCGGCGTGAACGGGATGTGCCCGCTCGGCGCCTGCTGGCCCTGGCCGATGATCTCCTCTACCTGCTGGCGCACGCCCTCCAGCGAGATGCCGAGACTTTCCAGCGCCTTCGCCGCGACGCCCTCACCCTCGTGGATGAGGCCGAGCAGGATGTGCTCCGTGCCGATGTAGTTGTGGTTGAGCATCCTGGCCTCTTCTTGGGCCAGGACGACCACCCGACGCGCCCGGTCGGTGAACCGCTCGAACATTCCCGCTCCTCACCTACGCCTCAGTTCCTCGAACTCCTGCCGGAGATCCGCGGCGGCGAAGCTGTTTCACTCACTCTAACGCCAGACCCCGACCATGTCGGCCCGCCGGAAACGCTCGTCCGGTCACCGTTGGGTAACCATCAGGTCGCTTACCGTCGACTTGAAAGCGGAGGAAACAGGGCATCTGCCCCAGCAAACCGCCGACGTGGCTGGCATCAGAGCCAACCTTGCCTCGCCCGCGGCTGTTCCGCATCCAGGACCGCTACGCGCACAGCGAAATATCGGTGTCCACATCATGGTCCGGCCGCCCGAAGCGGTGCACCGGACATGAAAAACGGTACGACGCGAAGGAAGTACACAACCTTCGTGTCGTACCGTAAATCCGGCCTAAGCCGCACATATCACTACAGAAGCTAGCGAAGGCCGGCGGCGTAGTACGCCTCGATCACCTTTGCCGGCACCCGGCCCCGGTCGTTGACGTCCTTGCCCTGATCCTTGGCCCACTCGCGCACCCGCTGGTTGAAGGCACGCTGCTCCGCCGCGGTCGGCGCCTTCGCCTTGGGGGCGGCGGCGGGCCCACGACGGCCGCTCTCCTTGCGCGCGGCAGCCAGGAACGGCGCCAGCGCCAGGGCCAGCTTGTCATGGTTCGCCGGTCCGAGATCGATCTCGTAATTGGCGCCTTCGAATCCGAATCTCACACTGCGGACGTCACCCTCGGAACCATCGAGGTCGTCCGCCAGCACCACAATCTCGCGCCTGGCCATGCGGTCATCCTTTCTTGCCGCCCCGGATCCTCCCCGCCAGTCAAGGGCGTGCCATGAATTCATAGAGAAGCGCTCGCCAGGATAGCCACTCATTGACAGCGGATCAATTCCGGCGTGACCCCATTATTCGGCATAGCATCGCCGGGCGCGGCGCAAAGTCGGACGGCTGCCGGGTCGATTATCCTCTGACAAGGGAAAACGGATTCGCCGCGCCATTTCAGGAAACGTCGGGGGCACGGTGGATACCGGTTCCTGCGACCCGGACGCACGGCATACTCCGCGACGGCAGCCTCGCGCAGCGCAGTCGGGTGGGCACCTGCCGTCGTGCGGAGCCGGCCATTCGCGCTCAGCGACGACGTGATGACCCTGCGCGCCCGCCATGCCTATCGGGTGGCGAATGCCGTAGCCGTCGGGCGGGCCGCCGCGCCGCGATCGAACCGCCGCGCTGCGTCGATTCATCCCTCGACGGCGGCGTATCCGTCCGGCCCGGACTGGGCTTGTCGGCGGATCCGCCGGGCGGTGGCCGAATTCACCCCGCCACGGACTGCACTAGGGTGGGGCCCGGCGTTATGGCGCATACACGGGAGGCGCGCGCATGGACCCCATCGAAGAACACCGGCTCTCTTTCGGCGCGGCGGCGCAGGTTTACCAGCAGTCGCGTCCGAGCTATCCGGCCGAGGCGCTGACCTGGGCAATCGGCACCGCCCCCGGGCGCGTGGTCGATCTGGGCGCGGGCACCGGCCAGCTGACCCGGGTGGCGCTGGCCGCGGGCTTCGAGGTCGTGCCCGTCGAGCCCGACCCCGGCATGCGCGCCGAACTCGACGCGGCCACCCCGGGGACGATCGCGCGGGAGGGCTCCGCGGAGTCGATCCCGCTGCCCGACGGATACGCCGACGCCGTCGTCGTCGGCACCGCGTACCACTGGTTCGACAAGGCGCGGGCCCACCCGGAGATCGTCCGGGTGCTGCGCCCCGGCGGGGTGTTCGCGCCGATGCGCAACGACCGCGACGTGAGCGTCGGCTGGGTCCGGCAGCTCGACGTGATCATCCGATCGGCTCTGTTCCACCGGCCCGAGAACGCCGAGTTCGGCGAGCTGTTCGCCCCGTTCGAGCAGGCCGAGTTCCGGCACAGCGTCACGCAGACCCCGCAGGGCCTGGTAGACCTCATCGCCACCCGCTCCTGGTATCTCGTGGCACCCGAGGACGAGCGGCGGCGGCTGCGCGAGGCGATCCGCGAGCTGTGCGCCACGCACCCCGACCTGGCCGGGCGGGACAGCTTCCCGCTGCCTTACGTCACCAAGGTGCTGCGGACGGTCAGGCGCTGACGTTGCGCTCGTACACCATGCGCAGGCCGATCAGGGTGATCATCGGCTCGTGATGGGTGATGGTGCGGCACTCGCCCATCACCACCGGGGCGAGGCCGCCCGTGGCGATGACCGCGGTGACCCCGCCCAGCTCCTCGATCATCCGCTCGACGATGCGGTCGACCTGCCCGGCGAAGCCGAAGTACATGCCGGCCTGCAGGCACTCGACGGTGTTCTTGCCGATCACCGAGCGGGGCTGGGCCGGCTCGACCTTGCGCAGCTGGGCGGCGCGGGCCGCCAGCGCGTCGAAGGAGATCTCGATGCCCGGGGCGAACGCGCCGCCCAGGAACTCGCCCCGGGCGCTGATCACGTCGAAGTTGGTGGTGGTGCCGAAGTCGACCACGATGGCCGGCCCGCCGTAGAGGGTGTGCGCCGCCAGCGTGTTGACCACGCGGTCGGCACCCACCTCCTTCGGGTTGTCGATGGCCAGCTGCACGCCCGTCTTCACACCCGGCTCCACCACGACCGCGGGCAGCCCGGCGTAGTAGCGGCCCAGCATGGTGCGCAGCGAGCGCAGCGCGGCGGGCACGGTCGAGCAGGCCGCGACCCCGGTGATCTCGACGTTGTCCCCGGCCAGCAGGCCGCGGAACATCAGGCCCAGCTCGTCGGCGGTGTTACGGGCGTCCGTCTTCACCCGCCACGAGTGCACGATCTTGTCGCCCTCGAAGGTGGCGAGCACCGTGTTGGTGTTACCGATGTCGATACAGAGCAGCACCCGACGTCTACTTCCGCGCTCGGAGGTCCAAGGCGATGTCCACGATAGGCGACGAGTGGGTCAGCGCCCCCACCGAGAGGTAGTCGACGCCGGTGGCCGCGTACTCGGCGGCGACCTGCAGCGTCAGCCCGCCGGTGGCCTCCAGCTCGGCCCGGTCGCCGACGGCCGCCACGACCTCGCGCAGCAGCTGCGGGGACATGTTGTCGCAGAGCAGGAACGTCGCGCCGGCCGCCACGGCCTCCTGCGCCTCGGCGAGCGTGGTCACCTCGACCTGGACTCCCACGTCGGGGAAGTTCGCCCGGACCAGGTCGTACGCCGCGGTGATGGAGCCCGCCGCGAGCTTGTGGTTGTCCTTGATCATGGCGACGTCGTACAGCCCCATGCGCTTGTTCGTGCCGCCCGCCGCGCGGACCGCGTACTTCTCCAGCGGCCGCAGGCCGGGGGTGGTCTTGCGGGTGTCCAGCACCAGCGCCTTGGTGCCGGCGAGCTGCTCCACCCAGCGGCGGGTGTGCGTGGCCACCCCGGACATGCGGCAGAGCAGGTTGAGCGCGGTGCGCTCGGCCGACAGCAGGGTGCGAGTCGGCCCGGTGACCGTGGCCAGCACGTCGCCGCGTGCCACCGGGTCGCCGTCGGCCGCGTGCACGGTGACCTCGGCACCCGGCCCGGCCAGCTCGAACACCAGCTCCGCCACGGCCAGCCCGGCGACCACGCCGGACTCGCGGGCGATCAGGTCGGCGGTGTCGACCTGGGTCTCCGGGATGGTGGCCACGCTGGTCACGTCGAGCCGGTCCGGCCCCAGGTCCTCGCGCAGCGCGTTGGCCACGATGCGCTGCACCTCGTCCGGGTCGAGCCCCGCCTTGAGCAGCTGCGCCTGCGTCGTGTCCCTCACGCCATCGCCTCCCACGTCTCGGTCGTCGTGCCGTCCGCGGCCAGCGCGGGGAACAGGTGCCCCCGCCAGCCGTCGTCCGCCTCTGCATGATCCTCGCGCCAGTGGCACCCGCGCGTCTCGGCACGCAGGCAAGCCGACGCGACCAGCGCGCTCGCCACGGTGAGCAGGTTCGCGAACTCCCAGCCCGCGGTGCGCCCCGGCAGCGGTGGGGTGCCGACCTCGCGCAGCACCCGCGCCGTCTCGGCCAAGGTTTCGGCGCTGCGCAGCACACCCGCGCCCCGGGTCATCGCGCGCTGCAGCTCGTGCCGCCGCGCGGCCAGGTCCACCGGCGGCTCCCCGGCGGCGACGAGCCCCTGCGGCGTCCAGGCCAACCCCCCGGCGGCGGGAACGCCGGGCAGTTCCGTCCCGGGGTCCGCAGCGAGCTCGACCGCGGCATCCGGCAGCTCCCGCCGGCCGGGGCCGTCGAGGACAGGGTCGCTCTGCGGGGGCAGGTCACGGGTGATGTCGGCGGCGATGCGGCGGGCGAAGACGAGGCCCTCCAGCAGCGAGTTCGAGGCCAGGCGGTTGGCGCCGTGCACGCCGGTGCAGGCGACCTCGCCACAGGCGTACAGGCCGGGGATGCTGGTGCGGCCGTCCAGGTCGGTGCGGACCCCGCCGGACGCGTAGTGCGCGGCCGGGGCCACCGGAATCAGGTCCACCGTGGGGTCCACCCCGGCGGCCAGGCAGTACGCCGTGATCGTCGGGAAGCGGTGGGCCAGGTCCGGCACGTGCCGGGCATCCAGGAAGACGTGGTCGGTGCCCGAGGCCAGCATCTGCCGGTGGATGCCCTTGGCGACCACGTCGCGGGGCGCCAGCTCGGCCAGTTCGTGCTGCCCGACCATGAACCGCTTGCCGTCCCCGTCGACCAGGTAGGCGCCCTCGCCCCGCAGCGCCTCGCTGACCAGCGGCTGCTGCGCCGTGCGGTTGTTCGGCAGGTAGAGCGAGGTCGGGTGGAACTGCACGAACTCGAGGTCGGTGACGTCCGCGCCGGCCCGCAACGCCAGCGCGACGCCGTCGCCGGTGGACACGATCGGGTTGGTGGTGGCCGCGAAGATCTGCCCGAGGCCGCCGGTGGCCAGCACGACGGCGCGGGCCAGCACGGCTCCGACCCCGTCCTCGGTGCCCTCGCCGAGCACGTGCAGGGTGACCCCGCAGGCCCGGCCGTCCGCGTCGCGCAGCAGGTCCAGCACCAGCGCGTGCTCCACGAGGCGGATCCACGGGTCGCGGTTCACCGCGGCGTGCAGCGCCCGCTGCACCTCGGCGCCGGTCGCGTCGCCGCCCGCGTGCACGATGCGGTTGGCGTGGTGGCCGCCCTCGCGGGTGAGCATCAGCGAGCCGTCGGGGTGGCGGTCGAACTCCGCACCCATCTTGATCAGCTCGCGGACCCGGGTCGGGCCCTCGCTGACCAGCACGTCCACCGCCGCCGGGTCGCACAGGCCGACGCCCGCGACCAGCGTGTCGCGGGCGTGGGCGGCGGGCGTGTCCAGCGGGTCCAGCACGGCCGCGATGCCGCCCTGCGCCCACCGGGTGGAACCGTCATCGATGTTGACCTTGGTGACCACGGTGACGTGCAGGCCTGCCTCACGCAGGTGCAGTGCCGCGGTCAGGCCGGCGATGCCGGACCCGATAACGACCACGTCGGTCGGCTCGTACCAGCTCGCGGGCCGCGCGGGCAACGCCCGGGGCAAAACCGGTAGCTCGACCGGGACTGTCAACGCCTTGCGCACCAGCACAGTCAACCGCGCCGAGGCCCGGCGTTCACCCCCGGGACCACGTGACACCCCTCACCGTCCCCCGGGCGCGGCCCGGGGGACGGTGCCGCGAGCGTCAGGCGTAGTTGATCGGCAGGCCCTTGGCGCCGGCGCCGCGCAGCGACTTGGTGACCTTCTTCTTGCTCAGCCACAGGTGGCAGCGCACCCCGTGGTCGCCCGCCTCCCAGTCGGCCTGCGACGGCCAGTTCCACACCACACCGGTGCGGTAGCCGATGTTGCCGTCGTTGGGCACCTTCACGTACGACGCGACGAGGCCGCGGCAGGCCTTGGCAATCTTGGTGTTCATGCCCTTCAGGCTGGCGAAGGCGGTGCTGCCCGCGTTCCACACGCCGACGAACTCCGCGTTGTGGCCCTGGTTGCAGGCGGTCGCGACCAGCTGCGAGCCGTACTGGTAGCAGCCGAACTTCAGCGACGACGCCGCGTTGGCGAGCTCGCCCTTGAGCGGAGCGGTACGCGACACCGGGTCGCCGTACTGCCCGTCCAGCGCGGTCAGCTCGCAGCGGTACCAGCGCGCGCCGCCATCCCAGCCGGCCGGCGACGGCAGCGAGACCCCGAACCACAGCGAGCCGTTGCGCCAGTCCCCGCCGAGGTGGGCGGTGACCTTCTTGTCGCAGTCCGCCCAGGCGGCACGCAGGTCGGGCGAGCCCTCCGACGGCGGCGTGCTGCGCGACGCGGCCTCACCGGCGAAGTCGGCCACGGCGACCGTCTCGTAGGTGTGGCTCTGGTCACACGACACCGGCTTGTACGACGAGCGGTAGCTGACGTCGCGGAAGCTGTCGGCGCACACGGCCTCGTCAGGACGCCAGCTCGTGGGCTCGGCCAGGGCCGCCCACTGGTTGGTGAGGTCGCCGTCCGCCCCCGGCGGCAGCTGTCCCCCGCAGGCCGACGTGGCCAGCAGGGCTGCCGCGACCAGCACGACCCCCGCGACCCTACGGCCGATCACCTCACGCATGAGCGCCTCCCCAAGCCTCGCCGAACATGAATGGGGAGCATATTTCATGCCCGCCAACGTGCGGTGACGCCTGGTCGGGTCGGCGGATCAGCTCGGAATGCCCTTGCCCGCGGTGCCCTTGGCCGACCCGGTCATCTTCTTCGTCTCCAGCCACAGGTAGCAGCGCACGCCGCGGTCGCCGCCCGCCCAGGTGGCCTTGCTGTACGGCCACGAGATCACGCCGTACTTGCTGGTGGCGCTCACGCTGACGCCGATGAACGCGGCCATCGCCTTGCGGCAGTTGTCGTGGAAGTAGTCCCAGTCCGCCTCGCTCACCGGGTACTTGCGGGCGGCCGCGGCGGTGAACGTGCCGACGTACTCGGCGTTGTGCGACTTGGCGCAGTCCGTCTCCGGCATGGTGTCCACGGAGCCGTTCTTGCCGCTCTCGGCGAAGCAGGTGAGCAGCAGCCCCGGCGGCAGCGTGCCGCGCAGGCTGCCGGTGCGGCGCACCCAGTCGGCCTTGTCGGTGACCGTGGTCAGCTCGTTCAGCTCGCACCGGTACCACCGGGCGCCGCCCTGCCAGGCCGCGGCCGAGGGCAGCGTCAGGTCGAGGGTCAGCCGGCCGTCGCGCCACTGCCGGCCGACGAAGGCGGTGGCCCGCTCGTCGCACTCGGCGAACGCGCCCGCGAGCTGCGCGTCGTCCGCCTCCGGCGGGGTGCCCGCCTCGGCGACGGCACCGGTGAGCGTGCCGACGTAGACCGTCTCGCCGTAGTGCTCGGTCTCGCAGTCGACCGGCCGGTACGCGGTGGCGCGGCCGGTCTGCTCGTACGCCTTCTCATGGCAGACCTCGGCGCCGGGGATGAACACCTGTGCCGCGGGCAGGCCCGCCCAGTCGTCGACGAGCTTGCCGTCCACACCGGGCACCGGCGAGGAGCAGCCGGCCAGCGCCAACGGCGCCGCCAGTGCGCAGACGGCCGCACTGGCGGCGATCAACCGCCTCCATGCCATGTGTCGCCCCTCCCACCCGCCAGTCCGCCCGGGAGCCTAACCGACAGAACGCGACCGCGACAGCGGTGCTGTCGGCCTTCTACCAGCCCGGAACGCCCTTGCCCCTGGTCCCCTTGACCGACTTCTTCATGGTCTTGCCGCCGGAGAACCAGACCGAGCAGCGCACCACCCGGTCACCGGCCGCCCACGACTCCGAGCCGTGCGGGCTGGAGATGACGCCGATCCGGTCCGCGGCGCTCACGCTGACGCCGATGAACTTCGCGGCCAGCTCCTGGCACTTGTCGTGGATGACGTTCCACTGCCGCTCCGACGCCGGGTAGGCGGTGGTCATGCCCGCCCGGTAGAAGCCCACGAACTCGCTGTTGTGCGCCTGGGCGCAGGGCACCTCGGGCATCTTGACGATCGTCTCGCCCTTGTCCTGGGTGTGCGTGCAGCCGACCACCAGCGCGGCCGGCACGGCGCCCTTCAGGCTGCCCTCCCGCTGGACCCAGTTCATCTCGTCGAAGACCGAGGAGACCTCGGTGACGTCGCACCGGAACCAGCGCGCGCCGCCGTCCCAGGCCGCCGGGGTCGGCACGGCGAGCGTGAGCTCCAGCCGCGCGTCGCCCCACGGGCGGCCCAGGTAGGTCGTGGACTGCTTGTCGCACTCGGCGAGCGCCGCGGCGTTGTCCTTCGGGCCGGGCTCGGCCGTCAGGCCCGCGAACTCGCCGACGTGCACGACCTCGGCGTAGTGCGTCTTCGCGCAGTCCACGACGAAGTCGGTGTAGCGGCCGGTGTCCTTGGGCGCCGCGCCCAGGCAGAAACCCGCCTCGGGCACCCAGCCCTCGACGTCGGCGACCTTCACCCAGTCGTCCGTCAGCTCGGTGTCCACCTCGGCCGGCAGGCTGGTCCCGCACCCGGCCAGCGCCAGGTTCGTCAGTAGTGCGGCCAGCATGGTGCCGGCCGTCAGGCGTCCCCGCATCGCCCATCCTCCCAGGTCATTGAGCCTGGGCGAGCCTAAGCGAAGCAGGTCGGAACCGTATCGGCCTAACGGTCTGGAACGAGATCACATCTGTCCGCGTAACCGCGGGGGGTCGGCCTAACGGCTCAGCGTCAGGTCGCCCCGGACGACGTCGCCGACCATGCCCGGGACGGCTTCGGCCGGGTCCGCGCCGAGCGAGATGATCCGGTTGTCGGCGTCCACGTGCACCACCCGCGGGGTGTACGAGCGGGCGGTGGCCTCGTCGGCCTGCGCGTACGAGATCAGGATGACCAGGTCGCCGGGCTTGACCAGGTGCGCCGCGGCACCGTTGATGCCGATCACGCCGGTGCCGCGCTCGCCCGGGATGACGTAGGTCTCCAGCCGCGCCCCGTTGGTGATGTCCACGATCGCGACCTGCTCGCCGGCCAGCAGGTCGGCGGCGTCCATCAGGTCCTCGTCGATGGTGACCGAGCCGACGTAGTGCAGGTCGGCCTGGGTCACCGTCGCCCGGTGGATCTTGGACTTGAACATGGTGCGCAGGAACATCAGGCCGATTCTCCCTCGGTCTTCGTGGCGGCCCCGTCGGCGTCCAGGTGGACGGGCAGGTTGTCGATCAGCCGGGTGGTCCCGACGCGGGCCGCGACCAGCAGCCGCGCCTCGCCCGGTCCCGGGTCCTCGCTCAGGTCGGTCCCCCGCAGGGCCAGGTAGTCCACGTCCACGCCGGCCAGCTCGGCCCGCGCGGCAGCCAGCACGGCCGCGGCCTCCCGCCGGGCGGCTCCCGCCCGCAGTCCCCGGGACAGCGCGAGCGCCGTCTCCCGCTCGGCCTCGCTCAGGTAGCGGTTGCGGCTGGACAGCGCCAGCCCGTCCGGCTCGCGGACCGTCGGCACGCCGACGATCTCCACCCCGAGTTCGAGGTCGCGCACCATCAACGTGATCAGCGTCAGCTGCTGGTAGTCCTTCTCGCCGAAGAACGCCAGGTCCGGGCGGGTGAGCCGGAGCAGCTTGCCGACCACGGTCAGCACCCCGGCGAAGTGGCCGGGACGGACCGCACCCTCCAGCACCTCGCCCAGCGGGCCCGGGTGCACGGTGACCTGGGGCTGGCCGTGCGGATACATCACCTCGGGGGTCGGCGCGAAGACCAGGTCGACGCCCTCGGCCGCGCACACCGCCAGATCGGCGTCGAAGGTGCGCGGGTAGCGGGCCAGGTCCTCGTTCGGGCCGAACTGCAGCGGGTTCACGAAGATCGTGGCGAGCACGAAGTCGGCGTTCTTACGGGCTTCCCGGAGCAGGGTGGCGTGCCCCTCGTGCAGCGCGCCCATGGTCATCACCACGGCGACGGAGCCCTGCGCGGCGGCACGTGCCCGCGCCAGTTCCTCGCGGGTGCGTACGACGGCGGTCACTTCGCCGCCTCACCGAGCTGACCGGCGTCGGCGGCGGCAGGCTCGGCCAGCACACCCAGCAGCGGCTCGGCGTCGACCGCGCGCAACCGCCCGTTGGCGATCGCCCGGTCCGCGGTGCGGCGGGCCAGCGCGACGTACGCCGGCAGCGAGTCGGGGGCGGTGCGGGCCAGCTCCTGCACGTGCCGGGCGACCGTGCCGGCGTCGCCGCGCGACACCGGTCCGGTGATCGCCGAGTCGCCCATCCGCAGCGCGTTCTCCAGCGCCGCGGTCAGCAGCGGGCCGAGCACCTTCTCCGGGCTCAGCACACCCGCGTCGCGCAGCCGGTCGGCCGCCTCGTTGACGAGTGTGACCAGGTGGTTCGCGCCGTGCGCGAGGCCGGCGTGGTAGAGCGCGCGACGGTCCTCGGCGATCCACTCCGGGCTGCCGGCCAGGTCGGCGACGAGCGAGCGGGCCAGGGCACGCACGGTGTCGTCGGCCGCGGTGATCCCGTAGGAGATGCCGGGCAGCCGGTCCAGGTCGGCGGCGGTGCCCGTGAAGGTCATCGCGGGGTGCAGGGCCAGCGTGCGGGCGCCGACTGCCGCGGCGGGGGCCAGCACAGCCAGCCCGTGCGCGCCGGACGTGTGCGCCACCACCTGGCCGGGCCGCAGCGCGCCGGTGGCGGCCAGGCCGGTCACGACGCCGGCCAGGGCGTCGTCGGGCACCGCGATGATCAGCAGATCGGCCGCGGCGCGGGCCACCTCGTCGGCGGGAAGATTGTGCGCGCCCGGCAGCAGCGTACGGATGCGGTGCTTGGCCGCGGCGGAAACGCCGGAAGCGGCGACTACCCGGTGTCCCGCGCCCCGCAGGGCGGCGGCGAGGACCGCGCCGACCCGGCCGGCGCCGATCACACCGATGGTGAGCTCAGCACTCATGATCTGATCCAGTCCTCTTCTTCGGGGTACCGGTCGGGGCAAGTATGACCCCGTGTCCTGATCACTGGACAGGGACTGTGCGAAACCGCACTGCCGCGGAATGCTCACATGAGCACAACGAAAAGCGCCCCCGGGGACATGTCCCGGGAGCGCCTTCCGTGAGCACCGTCTCGCGGCTCAGCGCCTGTTCAAGCGGTGCTGATTCAAGAAGCCTGCATCCAGGAACTTGACGTTGGTCGCGGTGCGGTCGCCGTCGGGGGTCTCGTGGCCGTCGTGCACCACCAGCAGGCCGCCCGGGAAACCGGGCAGCGGGGTGTTCACCACCGCCGCGCCGTCGCACTCCTGCGAGCCGTCGACCCGGCCGTCGACCACCGCGAAGTGCCCCAGCGGCCGCAGCGTCCGCCGGTCGTACGTGTAGAAGGTGTCGTCGCCCTGCGAGGACACCAGCAGCGTGCCGGCGAACCGCCCGGTCTTGAAGATCGTCACGCCCTCGACGTCGGCGGCGATGCGCCCGCCCTCGCCCGGGTCGGCCGCCCAGTCGAACGCGCACTCCTCGGTCTCCGGGTCGTAGACGGCGGGCACGCCGTACTCCCGGGTGCGCTCGACCATCCGCGGCGTGTAGCCGAACCGCCCGCCGGTGACGGAGACCCGCCACAGCGCGACGTCCTCCTGCGCGGCGTAGAGCACACCCAGCTCCGGGTCCACGGTCATGCCCTCGACCTGCGGCAGCTCGCCCGGCTCCAGGCACGGCGTCCAGTCGCCGCCGCTCCTGAGCCGGAACGTGTCCGGCAGCACCAGCTTGTCGACCCGCTGGTAGCTCACCTGCGCGCCCTTGGCCACCAGGCGGAACATGCCCAGCTCCGGGGTGTGCCGGCGGCTCGCCACGGCCAGGAAGTCCCGGCCCTGCCGGAACGTCGCCAGCCCGTACGCGGTGGCCTGCTCGTTGACCTCCCGCTGGGTCGCGTTGAAGGCGAACGGCGCGTCAGCCGCGGTCACGTCGGTCAGCACGCCGTCGTCGATCCGGTAGAAGCGCAGCTTGTCGCGCCCGCGGTCGGTGACCACGGCCAGGTCGACCAGCCGCCCGCGCAGCGGGAATCCGGTCACCAGGTCGACGTTGTTGAAGCGGCCCGGCTCGTCGTCCGGGCCCGGCGCCTCCGGCGTGGCGAACGACTGGGTCTGGCGGCCACGCAGGTCGTAGACGCGCAGGCCGCCGTTCTTCGCGGTCACGATGACCCGGCTGCGGGACCTGTCCCGCTCGTTCACCCAGATCGCCGGGTCGTCCGCGTCGGCGTCGCCGCCCGCCTCGTCGTCGTACAGCGCGGGGGTCTCGAACTTCGCGGTGACGGTGCGCAGCGCGGGTGCGCCCTCGGGGCTTGCCTGCGCGGGTTCCGCCGCGGCCATGCCGGGCAGCGCGGTCGCCGCCAGGGCGCCGGCCGCAAGGCAGGTGAGAATACGTCGCATGGGCCGGACCGTAGATTCGTCAGGGCAACCGGCGACGAACGGAGAGTGAACAGCACCGATGCGCTGGCGGGACGCGATGCGAACTGCGCTGTACGGGCCGGACGGGTTCTTCGTCCGCGAGCGGCCCGCCGACCACTTCCGGACCAGCGCCCAGTCGCCCCACTTCGCCCGGGCGATCGCGGTGCTCGCCGCCGACGTCGACCGGGCGCTCGGCAGTCCCGAGGTGTTCGACCTGGTGGACGTGGGCGCCGGTCGAGGCGAGCTGCTGCACGGAGTGCTCGCCGCGCTGGACGCGCCGCTGCGGGCACGGGTCCGGGCGGTGGCCGTGGAGGTCAGCGCCCGCGCGCACGACGCTGCCGAGTCACCCGGCGAAGCCGTCGGCCTCGACGGGACAGATCCCGGCCCCGATACCGACCGCGGCCCCGGCCCTGCCGCCGACGCGGCGGTCCACGGCGTCATGTGGCGCACTGACCTGCCGCGCGGCCTGACCGGGTTGCTGCTGGCCACCGAATGGCTAGACAACGTGCCGCTGGACCTCGCGCGCGACGGGTCGTACCTGGACACGGACCTGAACCCGGGCGGTCCCCTCGACGTGGCTGACGCCGCCTGGATCGAGCGGTGGTGGCCCGCGGGGCCGGACGCCATCGTGGAGGTCGGGCGCAGCCGGGACAAGGCCTGGGCCGACGCGGTCGGCGCGCTGGACGCGGGGCTGGCCCTGGCCGTCGACTACGGGCATCGGCTCGGCGAGCGGCCCCTCCTGCCCACGGTCACCGGGTTTCGCGACGGGCGTGAGGTGCCGCCCGCCTTCGACGGCAGCACCGACATCACCTGTCACGTCGCCGTCGACTCGGTCGCCGCGGCCGCCGGCACGGACTCGCTGCTGCTGGACCAGCGCACCGCGCTGCACCGCCTCGGCGTCACCGCACAGCGTCCACCGCTGGCCCTGGCGTCGTCCGACCCGGTCGGCTACGTGCGGGCGCTCGCCGCGGCGAGCGAGATCGGAGAGCTGACCGCGGCGTCGGGGCTGGGCGGTCACTGGTGGCTGGCCCAGTGGACCGGCCTCGACCGGCGCGGGCTGCCCTTCCTCCAGCCCAGCACCTGACGCGCCACGCCGCCCAGGCCACGCCGGGCAAAGCGTTAAGAAGGTGCCCTTCCTCTACGAATACCGATAACAAGGTGCCCTTCCTTTCTTTGGGCTGGCTTACGATGGCGCGCATGGTGGAGACGGGTGGGGCCCGGCGGGAGTTGACGGTCGGCGCGGGGGCGGGGGCGCAGCAGCTGGGCACCGACATGGTGCTGAACATCGGCCCCCAGCACCCGTCCACGCACGGCGTGCTGCGGCTCAAGCTGGTCCTCGACGGCGAGAAGGTGCTCTCCGCCGAGCCGATCATCGGGTACATGCACCGCGGCGCGGAGAAGCTGTTCGAGGTGCGCGACTACCGGCAGATCCTGGTGCTGGCCAACCGGCACGACTGGCTGAGCGCGTTCAGCAACGAGCTGGGCGCGGCGATGGCCGTGGAGCGGCTGATGGGCCTGGAGGTGCCGGAGCGGGCGGTCTGGCTGCGCATGGCGATGGCCGAGCTGAACCGGGTGCTCAACCACCTGATGTTCCTGGGCTCCTACCCGCTGGAGATCGGCGCGATCACGCCGGTGTTCTACGCGTTCCGCGAGCGCGAGGTGCTGCAGGCCGTCATGGAGGAGGCCACCGGCGGCCGCATGCACTACATGTTCAACCGCATCGGCGGGCTGAAGGAGGAGGTCCCGGCGGGCTGGACCCGGCGCGCCCGGGAGGCCGTCGACCTGGTCGCCTCGCGCATGCCGATGCTGGACGACCTGATCCGGCGCAACGACATCTTCCTCGCCCGCACCGTCGGCGTCGGCGTGCTCACCGCCGCGCAGGCGGCCGCGTACGGCGCCTCGGGGCCCGTCGCGCGGGCCAGCGGCCTGGACTTCGACCTGCGCCGCGACGAGCCCTACCTGGCCTACGGCGAGCTGGACGTCCCGGTGGTCACCCGCACCGCCGGCGACTGCCACGCCCGCTTCGAGGTGCTGCTCGACCAGGTGTACGTGTCGCTGGACCTGGTCCGGCAGTGCCTGGACCGGGTCGACCGGATCGGCGGGCCGGTCAACGTGCGCCTGCCCAAGGTGGTCAAGGCGCCGGAGGGCCACACCTACGCGTGGACCGAGAACCCGCTCGGGGTCAACGGCTACTACCTGGTGTCGAAGGGCGACAAGACGCCGTGGCGGATGAAGCTGCGCACCGCGTCGTACGCCAACGTGCAGGCACTGTCCACGCTGCTGCCGGGCACCCTCGTGCCGGATCTGATCGCCATCCTGGGCTCGATGTTCTTCGTCGTCGGCGACATCGACAAGTAGCACCGAAGCCGCTGTTTCCACGAAAACGCGCCCTCCCGAGTTCCGGAAGGGCGCGTTCTGGCTGTCGGTGGTCAGCGGTACCGGCGGTCGTAGTCCCGGTCGCGGTCCCGGTCCCGATCGCGGTCCCGCTCGCGCACGTCCTCGTAGTCGGACCAGCGGTCCTCGCGGTCGGCGCCGGTCAGCGCGCGCGGCTCGCGGCGCTCCTGGTCACGGTACGGGAAGCCGCCCCGGCCCTCGTCGAGCCGGTCGTCGTCGTAGCCGCGGTCCTCGCGGCGCACCGCGGCCCAGCGGTCCTCGATCCGCAGCTCGGTGCCGGAGCTGTCGCTGTGCAGCGCGGCCCGGCGCTCGCCCATCCGCACCTCGCGGCCGCGGTCGTCGTCGCGCACGGTCGTCCAGCGGTCACCGGCGGAGCGCACGGCCGGCCGGTCCTCGTCGTCGCGGTCGGACCAGCGGCCCTCGATCGCGTCGGCGGAACGGTCCGACCAGCGGTCGTCGCCACGGTCGCGGCGCGAGCTGCGGGTCTCCCCGCCGGAAACCGGCTCGTTGGCGTCGCGGCGGCGCTCCAGCTGCTCGCGCAGCCGCTGCTCGGTCCACGACTCCTCGTTCCGGTCCCGCTCGCGGGCCCGCTCGGCGCGCGGACGCTGCACCTCGATGCGGGGGCTCTCGGCCCGGTGGCCGTACTCGCCCGCGTCGCGGCCGCGGTCACGGTCGAATCCGGCCGCCGCGCCGCTGACCGGGCTGCCGTACACCCCCGCGCCGCGCGGCGCGTCCTCGCCGTGCGGGTCGACGATGGTGTGCCGCGTCGTCACCTGCACGGTCTCCGTGTGCCGCACCACGCCGCCGGGCGGCATGCCCGCGCGGCCCGAGCCCGGGCCCGGCTGGTGCGGGGTCGGTGCGGGGGCGCCGGCCCGGGCGGCGGGCGCGGGCACGGCCTGCGCGGCGGCCCGCACGGCCTCGGCGCGGACGTGCTCGAGCTGCGCGCGGGTGGCGTCCAGCTCGTGCCGGGTGGCCTCGAGCTGGTCGACCAGGTACTGGAACTTCTCCGCGAAGGCACGGTGCGTGGCGTGGGCCGCGGTCGAGATGTCGTCGCGGACGTCGGCTCGAACGGTGTCGATCTCATCGAGGATCATGTCTTCGAGTTCGAGCCGAACCGTCTCGGTGTCGCGACGGAGAGTGATCGACAGCCCGATCAGGATGACCGACAGGATGACCACGCCCACGGCGGCCCGCAGCGCGGTGCCCCCGTCGGCCGCGAACAGGAAAATCGCAGCCAGGGGGGCCAGCCCGACGCCTCCCCAGAACAACACCGGGAGCAGGCGCGCGTGCCGCTGATCATCGCGAGTGTCCGAGTCCGGCATGGTGCTAGAGGCTACCGACAGTTGCTTGCGAGGGGAATGCTCCACGGCCTTGAAATGCGAGAACATTCCGCGGGTAGATCGTCGCCGCCCCGTCCTGAACAGCTGCGCCACCCAGCGTGGCTTGCGCGGACCCAGTCGCGGCGCGCGACGCGCCGGTAATCGCCGAACCTTCGTCACGAACGGTTCAACGAGCGCCCGCCCGTTTCGCCCGACTCTAAAGCAGAATGGCACAGATGGCCGGAGCCCCGGTCGTGCCGCGGGTGCGGCACGGCCGGGGCTCCGGTCGTCGTGTCAGCTCAGCGCAGGGAGGACCAGCGGTCCTCGTCGCCCCACTGGTCGGCGCGGGCGGGAGCGGGCTGCGCGGGCAGGTTCGACCACGTGTCGCCGCTGCCGGTGGACCACGAGGTGCCCGGCACGCCCACGTCGGACCAGTCGTCCGGGGCCTCCTCGTCGAGCGGCAGCGGCCGCCCGAACGTCTCCACCAGCCTGGTGACCACCAGGCCCAGCGCGAGAGCGCCGGCGGCCAGCGCGTACAGCGAGATGTGCCACTGGGCCGCGTCGGCGTACCAGACGACCAGGGCGAGCAGCGTGACGCCGAGCAGCGTGCCGAACACACCGCCGCGGCGGCCGTACGCGCTGACCCCGCCGATCAGGGCCGCGCCCAGGGCGAGGCCGGTCAGCTCGAAGCCCTCGGTGGGGGCGACGACCTGTTCGGTGGCCCCGTTGAGCGCGGCCATCACCACGCCCGCCACGGCCGCCAGCGCCATCGAGCCGATCAGCGCCAGCACGGCGACGACGCCGCCGAGGCCGCCGCGCCGCTGGGCCGGGTCTGTCACCGGCCGGAACCGGCCGACCCCGCGCCGGATGGACCGGATCGCGCCGAGCAGGCCGGCCACGATGGTCAGCGCGGCGAAGCCGCCGTACAGGTAGAGCGCCTGCCCGGTGGGGTCGTACTCGCCGCTCACGGTCAGCGGGGCCGGGTGTTTCTGGATCCAGACGATCGCCACCAGCGCCGCCGCCAGGCTGCCCGCCCATCCGGGCACGTGGAAGCCGACCACGAGGACGGCCACCACCAGGCCCAGCCCGGCCGCGAAGGCGACGGCCATGCCGGCGGTGGGCACCACGCCCGCCGAGCCGTGCTCGGCGTAGTACAGCGCGGCGGCAGCGGCGACCGGGCCGAGGGCCAGGTTCACCGCCCCGGCGCGCAGCGTCGTGGAGGCGCCCAGGCCGAGCAGGCCCAGCACCGAGGCGAAGACCAGCAGCTCCTTGAAGTTCGCGCCGGTGATCGTGTCCCGATGACTGTTGTTCAGCAGGAAGCCCACCGTGACCACGCCGAGCAGCAGCACGCCCTCCCACGCGAAGTGCACGCCGAGCCGGTCGCGGCCGACCTCGCCGTGCGCGGGGTCGTCGAAGACGTCGTCCAGGTTGGCCGCGGGCGTCGCCCGTGGCCGGTACTGCATGCCGGCGACGACGCTGTGTGCGCCGCCGTCGGATCTGAGATCGGACTCCTCACGGAAGCCCTCGCCGCGGTACCGTCGCTGCCCTGTCGCGTCGGTCGCTTCGCTGTCGTAGGCCATGACTCGCGCCTCCCGAGTCGGCTGCCGGTCGCGGGGTACGACACGGCATACCCGAGGCACCGTACCGGCTGAAACGTGAATGCAACAGGGTCTACCGGCGACAACATCCCGCCGTCGACAGGTACCCGATAGTGGTCGCCGCCGATCCGTTCGACTGTTACTGGATGTCCGGCTTGTCGTCCTCGGGGCGCTTCGGCACCCGGCAGGCCCGTTCCAGCCAGAGCCCGGCCCCGACCAGCGCCAGCGAGCAGACCAGCGAGCTGATGGCCGCGGGCAGGTCGCGGCTGGCCGCGGCGAGCCGCTGCCCGTCGACGAGCAGCCACAGCGTCAGCCCCGCGGAGAAGCCGGCGAAGATCGCCCCGGCCAGCGAGGACGCCTTGGCGAGCACCGCGTACCGAGCCACGGCCAGCGGCTCCACGCCCGGACGGCCGGGCTTGCGCTCGATCCTCGCCCGGGTCTGCTGCGCCAGCGCGAACTCCACCAGCGCGAGCGCCAGCAGGGTGAACGCGGGCAGCCACGGCAGCGTCGGCATGCTGCCGTACCAGGTGCTGATGATGAGCCAGGCGACGGCGGCCGAACCGAGGGCCGCGACGATCAGGGTGGCCGGGTTGGTGGGTTGCAGCCGTGGCTCCGGCGTCGGCGGCTGGCTCAATGCGGTCCACACCCCTCACTCGTCTGACTGACGGTCACTCTACTTCGAGCCGTAGGTGAGGCAGCGCCGTCATCGCGGCGACCTCGGTCGCCATCGGCTCGGCCAGCACGAGGTCGTTCACCCAGCCGTGCCCGGGCAGCTGGGCGTAGGGCTGCACCTCCAGCCACGGCCGCAGCACGAAGGCGCGCTGGTGGGCGTGCGGGTGCGGCAGGGTCAGCTCGGGGGTGTCACGCAGGATCGGCTCGCCGTCGGCGGCGAACGCGGCGACCAGGTCGACGTCGAGCGTGCGCGGGCTGTACCGGCGGGCCTGGTGGCGCACCCGGCCCGCCTCGTGCTCGATGCCCTGCGCGGTGAGCAGCCACTGCTCCACCGACTGCTCGCCACGTACGAGCAGGGCGGCGTTGTAGTACGCCGGCTGCTCCGTGTCGCCCCACGGCGGCGTCTCGTAGACGCCGCTCACCGCCAGCAGCTCGCCTTCCTCGGCGAGCCGCCGCACCGCGAAGCGCAGATGGTCGGCGCGGTCGCCGAGGTTGCTGCCTATCGAGAAGACCACCGAAGTCACGACCGATATTCTCGCAGCGTGGCAGCCGACCTGATGCACGCGACGCCGCCGGTGGTGATGGGGGTTCTCAACGTGACCCCGGATTCCTTCTCCGACGGCGGCCTGTACGACGACCTCGACGCCGCCGTGCGGCACGGGGTGCAGCTGCACGGCCAGGGCGCGCACCTGGTCGACGTGGGCGGCGAGTCGACCCGGCCGGGCGCGTCCCGCGTGGACGCGGACACCGAGATCAAGCGGGTGGTCCCGGTCATCGCGGCGCTGGCCGAAGCCGGCGTGCCGACCAGTGTGGACACCACCCGGGCCGCGGTCGCCGCGGCCGCCGTGCAGGCCGGGGCGGTCGCCGTGAACGACGTCTCCGGCGGGCTGGCCGACCCGGACATGCGCCGCGTCGTCGCCGACGCCGGCTGCCCGTACGTCGTCATGCACTGGCGGGGGCACTCCGCCGACATGCAGGCGCTGGCCACCTACCGCGACGTGGTCACCGAGGTGCGCGAGGAGCTGTCGCGCCGGGTCGACGAGGCGCTGCGGCTGGGCGTCGCCGCCGACCGGCTGATCGTCGACCCGGGGCTGGGCTTCGCCAAGACCGCCGAGCACAACTGGGCGCTGACCCGGCACCTGGACCGCATCATCGACCTGGGCTTCCCGGTGCTGTTCGGGGCCAGCCGCAAGTCCTACCTGGGCCTGCTGCTCGACGGCCGGCCCGCGGCGGACCGCGACGCCGCCACCACCGCGACCAGCCTGCTGGCCGCCGCGGCAGGCGCCTGGGGGGTACGCGTGCATGACGTGCGCTCGACCGTCGACGCCCTCGCGGTGTGGCGGGCCACCGGCAGCCCCCGGCTGCGCTACGAAGGCTGACCATGGACCTCATCACGCTCACCGGCCTGCGGGTACGCGGCAACCACGGCGTCTTCGACTTCGAGCGGCGCGACGGGCAGGACTTCGTGGTCGACGTCGTGCTCGGGCTGGACCTGCGCCCGGCCGCGGACAGCGACGACGTCGCCGACACGGTGCACTACGGCGAGCTGGCCTCACGGCTGGCCGAGATCGTGGCCGGGCCCCCGGTCAACCTCATCGAGACGCTGGCCCGGCGGCTCGTCGACGCCTGCCTGGGCGACCCCCGCGTCGCCCGGGCCACGGTGACCGTCCACAAGCCACAGGCACCCATCCCGCTGACGTTCACCGACGTCAGTGTCACGATGACCGGCGCCAGGTAACCGGCGGACATCCGACACCCGCCACCACCTGCATGGCTTGTCGCACCGGTGGGTGCACCGTACGCTCTGCTATGGATCGAACACCGGTCCTACACAACCGCACAGCACCACAAAAACGCCCCGGCGCTCCACCACGACCTGTAATCGACACGAAGCAGGGTGTCATCAGCTGCATCCCACCGCTGAGGACCCCCATCAGTAAGGCTTAAGCAATTGCAGCGCCGGTCGCGCACCGGGGAGGTACCGAATGATCGCCATGGAACTGGTCCAGGCGGCGTGGAACCATGCCACGCCGAGCCTCGGCATGCTCGCCGACGAGATCCTGGCGGCGCCCGGGGACCCCGCGGGCGGCGGCATCGCGACCAACGACATCCTCACCTTCTTCGCCACGAAGATCTCTCCGATCCTGCTGGCGATCCTCGGCGTCATCTTCATCGGCCGCGCCAGCAAGGGCGAGGTGTCGAAGGTGCTGACCAGCTCTGCGATCGCCATCATCGGCGTGGCCTTCATCGTCGGCGCGGGCGCGCTGCTGCTCGTCGGCGAGAACCTCATCGACATCATGTTCGAGTAGGCGGAAGCGATGCGGCTGCGTACGGACGACGACATCTACCGGGCTCGCCTGGTCTATCTCGGGCCGCCCGGATACACGCTCCCCGTGCAGTTGCCGTACGCACAGTACGGCCTGTTCGTGCTGCTGGTCCCGCTCTACATGGGCATCCACTGGCTGTTCACGCAGAAGTTCGAGCTCTTCCCGACCTGGGAGATCGCGCTCGCCATCGTGACCACGTCCTACATCTTCCGCCACGTCGACCCCGACCGGCCCGCGCGCATGGTCATCCGCACCGCGCTCACCGACTGGAAGCGCACCCGCGAACCGGTCGTCGAGCGCCGCGACCCGCGCCTGGTCGCCCGCCGCGTCGTCGTGCGGCAGGCGATCACATGACCAGCAACGATACCGAGTACGACCTGGACGACGCGGTATCCGACGTCGTCCCGTCCGTCGAAGGGACCGCCGCGACGGGCCCCGTCGCCGTGTTCCAGCCGCCGCGCCGCCGCGAACCCGCCGAGCCGGAGGGTCCTGCCGAGGACGCCGGCGGGCGCCCCGAGGCCCGCACCGCCGACCTGCGCAGCGACCTGCAGACGGCGGCCGACCGGCGCGCCGCCGAGATGCGCGCGGCCGCCGACGCCGCCACCCAGGCACAGCGTGAACGCGCCGCGTCCTCGCGCCGCGACCCCGAGCCGTCCTCCGCGCCACCGCCGCCGTCCGGCCCCGACATCGAGTCGCCGTTCCTGGAGCTGTTCGACTCCGAGGCGGCCGACCCCTCGTCGGTCGGCCTCACCGGCACGCCGCTCCGCCCGTCCCCACCCGGACGCGGCACCCCCGCATCCGGCGCAACCGCCTCCAGCCAGTCCGCGGCGTACTCCGACGCGCCGCCGGCCGGGCGCACCACGCCGGGACGGCCCGACAGCCGCCAGGGCACGCCGCACCGGTCCGGCCCCGCGCGGGCGGACGGGCCACTGACCGCGCCGCCGCCGACCGGCCACCGTGCCGACCAGGGCGGTCACCCCGACCCGCAGACCGACCCGCGCGCCACCGCGCAGAGCCGCGGCACTGCGCCCGGCCGCCCGCGCAACGCCCCGGTCAGCGGCGTGCCGCGCAACGCGCCCGTCAGCGGCGTGCCGGTCAGCGGGGTGCCCATGCGCCCCCAGCCCGACCTGCGCAACCGCCCGGTCAGCGCGATTCCGGTCAGCTCCGTGCCGGTCAGCACCGTGCCGCTGAGCAGCCGTCCGCTGCCCCCGCGCGGCGCCCCGCCGGCCGCGCCCCGCAGCGCACCGCCCGCCGGGCAGCGGCAACCGGCCAAGAGCCGCGGCAAGCAGGTCAAGCCGCCCGCGCAGCCAAAGGCCCCCCGCGACCGCGACGCCGCCCAGGAACTCGCGATCACCGAGATCGCCGGTCATCTCACGTTCACTCCGCACGCCGTCACCGCGTGGTACATGCTGCCCGAGGTGCGCTGGGCGTTCCGGCCCGACGCCGACCGCGAGTCGCTGCTGTCCGCCATCAGCGAGCAGTACGCCGGCCTCGCCGGTTTCCGGCTGCACCTGCGCCGCACCACCCGGCCGTTCCCGGCCGACCAGTGGGCCGCGCAGCTCGACCAGCTCACCCACCGCCCGCTGCCGCCCGTGCCCGGCGCGCCCGGCTGGGGCGACCACCTCGTCGCCGCCCAGCGGCACCTGCGCGAGATCAACCACAGCGAGGGCCAGACCTACCTCGGCGTGACCTTCGCCCGGCGCGCGCTCGGCGACTCGTTCAGCGAGAAGCTGCTGCGCGCCTTCGGCAAGGGCACCGCCGACTCCGAACGCCGCAAACTCGGCAAGCAGGTCGAACAGTTCGACGAGGTGCTCGCCGCCTTCGGCATGCGCGGCCAGCGCGCCGCCGCGACCGAACTCGAATGGCTGCTCTACCGCTCCGTCGCGCTCGGCATGAGCCCGCCGAACATGCTCGGCTCCGTCGCGCACGGCCGCTGGGACGCAGGCGACCTGCTCGCCCTGACCGAGCACATCGAGCGCTACCGCACGCCGTACGGCAGCACGGTCAAGCTCGTCAACCGGATGACCGGCGAGGAACGGCACACCGCCGTGCTCACCGTCGGCCGCATGGAACCCCTCGACATCCCCGAGCGGCACGAGCCCTGGCTGCACTTCCACGAGCGCCTGCCCTGGCCCATGGAGCTGTCGTCGCGGGTCGACATCCTCGGACCCGGCGACAGCTTCCGCAACCTCGAACACCGGCTGCGCATGATCCGTTCGCAGCAGCTGGACTACCTCGAGCACGGCATGGACGCCCCGCCCGAGCTCGAACGCCTCGCCAGCCGGGCGCTGGTCATGGGCGACGAGATGACCACCGGCCTGCCCGTCGACTCCGCCCGCGCCCACGGCTGGCACCGCATCGCCGTCAGCGGCGCCGACCGCGAGGAATGCCTCGAACGCGCCCGCTCCGTCGTCGCCACCTACAGCCGGGAGCTGCGCGTCTCGCTGCAGCACCCCAAGCAGCAGGACCAACTCGCCCGCGAATTCATCCCCGGCGAGCCCGTCGCCAACACCGGCTACCTGCGCCGCATGCCGGTGCGCCTGCTCGCCGCCGCGCTGCCCCAGGCCGCGTCCGTCGTCGGCGACCGCCGCGGCGACCTCCTCGGGCGCACCGCCGGCACCTGCCGCCGCCCCGTCTTCCTCGACCCGCACTTCCCCATGGAGGTCCGCGAGCGCTCCGGCCTGTCGGTCATGGTCGCCGAGCCCGGCGGTGGCAAGTCCACCCTGCTCGGCGCCATGGGCTACCTCAACGCCCGGCGCGGCGTCCAGGTCACCCTGCTCGACCCGAGCGGCCCGCTGGCCCGCCTCGCGTCCATGCCGGAACTCAAGCCGTACTCGCGCGTGCTCAACCTGACCGGCGGCGAACAGGGCACCCTCGCCCCGTACTCGCTGATCCCGACCCCGCAGCGCACCGAATTCGGCCCCGGCGCCGACGGCGACCGCGAATACGAGATCTCCGTCAGCAACGCCCGCGCCGAGCGCCGCATGCTGGTCCAGGACATCTGCTCCATGCTCATGCCGCCGCAGGTCGCCCGCGAAGCATCCACGGCCACGCTGCTCCGGCACGCCGTGCGCACCGTGCCCGCCGAGGAGACCGCCACCCTCGACGACGTCGTACGCTGCCTCGCCGGCATCGACGACACCGGCCGCGAACTGGCCAACCTCCTGCTCGACACCGCCGAGATGCCGCTCGCGCTGCTGTTCTTCGGCAGCCCGCCCGGCGACCTGCTCAGCACCGACTCGGCGCTCACCGTCATCACCATGTCCGGGCTGCGCCTGCCCGACCTGAAGATCGAACGCGAGTACTGGTCCGCGGAAGAAGCGCTGGCGCTGCCGATGCTGCACACCGCGCACCGGCTCGCCGTCCGGCGCTGCTACTCCGGCGACATGCACCAGCGCAAACTCGTCGGACTCGACGAGGCGCACTTCATGGAAGGCTGGCGGTCCGGACGCTCGTTCCTGGTCCGGCTCGCGCGCGACAGCCGCAAGTGGAACCTCGCCGCCCTCGTCGCGTCCCAGAACCCGAAGGACATCCTCGGGCTCGACGTGCAGAACCTCGTGTCGACCGTGTTCGTCGGACGTATCGCGCAGGACCCGGAGATCGCGTCCGAGGCGCTGCGGCTGCTGCGGGTGCCCACCGACGTCGGGTACGAAGCCGTGCTGGCATCGCTGTCCGCGCCCGACGCGAACAGCGCGGGGCGGCTCGGATACCGCGAGTTCGTGCTGCGCGACGTCGACAGCCGGGTGCAGCGGGTGCGGGTGGACGTGTCGTACGTCGCCGGGCTGCTGGAAACCCTCGACACCACCCCGACCGGGCAGGCGGCCGGCCAGGGAGGCAAGCGGTGAAGCGGCTCGCCTCCGCGGTTCTCGCCACGATGGTGCTGGCGCTGGGAACGCTGTTCGGCGCACCGGTCCAGGCCGCCGCGCCTGCCGCTGCGGCGGTCGCAGCGCCCGGGGACAAGCTGTGCTCGCTGGAGGAGTGGACGGCCCGCGGGCTGGACGAGTGCATCACACGGTTACAGGACGTCAGCGCCTCGCGCGTGCAGTGCCTGAGCGCGCCGAACCCGGCAGCCCCGGACTCCGGCCTGGGCGGCTGGTTCGTCAGCAAGCCCACCTGGACGACCGGCGCCGACGGCAGGAGCTACCTGCTGTACAGCGAATACGGCTATGCCGGGTACGACTACACCACCTACGACATCAACTGTGTCCAGACGGTCATGCACCCGGACTACAAGCTGGAGAACACCATCGCCAACGGCGAGTTCATGCTCGCTGCCGGCATCGTCGGTGTCTCCAACGCGCTTCGGGAGCGGGCGTGGGCTCCGGACGAGATGTGGGGCTGGGCCGACCCGCTCGTGGAGAACGCCACTACGGCTCTCTACCGGCAGGTCTTCAGCGTTTTCGGTGTGATCACGCTGGCGGTGATCGGCGTCTACTTGCTGTGGCGCTCCCGCCAAGCCCAGATGTCGATGGCGCTGACGACGGTCGGCTGGGCAATTCTGGTCATGGTGGGCGTGACAGCCATCGCGAGCTGGCCTGTCCAGTCCGCGAAGGCTGCTGACAGCACACTGGTTAGCGTCCTCAGCGTCGTTCATGATGCGGTTGGACCACGGGCGCAAGCACCCACGATATGCGACGACGCGACGCCTGGAGCCTGCGATGACAGGCGTCCTCCGGCTGTCCGCGCCGGCGACACCGCCGTACAAGCCCTTCTGTATCGCAACTGGCTTCGCGGCGTGCTTGGATCTGCCGACAGCGAGACAGCTAAGAAGTACGGACCGGCTCTGTACCGCGCAAAGTCGTTGAGCTGGGATGACGTTGCGGCGATCCAGGACGACTCAAGCCGCCGCGACGGCATCATCCGGGCCAAACAGAGCGACTGGATGAAAGTTGCTGAGCAGATCAAGACCGAGGACCCGGAGGCCTACGAGTACCTTCGAGGAACCAAGGGGATGGAACGGGTCGGCGCGGGTTTCGTCGCGATCCTCTCTGCGTTCTGCTACGCGGCCTTTGACATCGTGGCTTCATTGCTGGTTCTGCTCGGATTCCTCATCATCCGCTGGGCGGTGATCGCCGCACCGGCGCTAGGCACGGTCGGTCTGCTTCGCCCAGCCAGCGCAGGCCTACGCCGACTGGTGAACTCTGTGTTGGCGGCGCTGTTCAACGTGCTCATCTTCGGGACAGGTGCTGCGGTCTACCTTTTCGCGGTCGACCTCATCATGAGTACGTCGTCCCTGGCTGGCTGGCTACAGGTCACCTTGGTGCTGCTCTGTGGCGTAGTGGGCTGGATTCTGCTTCGCCCGTACCGTCGCATCACACAACTCGGCGGCGGCAGCAGCGGCACCTCTCTGCTCACCGCCAGGCCGTCGGCCCCAACAGCCTCCTCCTCCAATGAGCGGACGCCGGCTCCCGTGGTCGCCCCCGGAAGCACCACCAGCACGACTGTGCCGGAGGCGCGTCCGGAACTCGCGGTCAGTGCGGAGGACCCCGCGTCAGTCGTCCGCGCTGAGGCGCACGGTGGTGCCGACCCAGTTCGCGCGGAGACATGGCGCTCGCCGGATGTACCCGAATCGTCTCCGGCCTACGCCGTATACCGGCCCGCCACCGTGCCTCACCAGGCGGCCACTCGCGCGGAAGCACGGACAGAACCAGCCGCTGAACCAGCGCAGCGGACTGAGCGCCGCTCCGAGACCTGGGCGGAACGGAGCTAGCGATGCTTTCCCGGATTCCCCTACGGCCCCGCACCGTGGTGGCGCTCGGGCTCGCTGGTGTAGTCGCGGTGATCGTTGCCCTCGGCAAGCTTCTGGCCGACCCCACTTCACCGGTCACCTCATCAGTTCAACCGACGATTGCAGCACCGAGCGCCGTCGACCCCCATGAGGGAGACGACGGTGTGGTGCGACTCGACCCGACACCTAGCCCGATGAAGGCAAAGAACGGGCCGCAAGCGATCTCCGTGGCGACAAAGTTCGCCCAGCAATGGATCAAGCACGACCGCAGTGCAACTGCCTGGCTCGACTCCCTGCGCCCACACTGCACGGAGGCTCTCGTCGCGGAGCTTGACGGCGTAGACCCCGCTGGGGTGCCTGCGGACCGGATAACCGGTGCGGCCCGCATGGAGGCCCTCGCCGACTCGTTCGTCGAGGTCGTTGTTCCTATCGACGCGGGCCTGTTGCGATTGCGCCTGGTGGCTTCTCAAGACCGGTGGCTGGTGGACGGCGTTGACTGGGAGCGGGAATGAGTGGCCTCCCGCTGCTCAGTACACCCCTCCGTGACAAGGGGCGCCGGCTCCTACGGCCAGGAGTCATCGCCGCTGTGACCGCAGCTCTCGCGCTGCTGTGCTGCGGTGGTGCCGTGACTGCCGTCATTTTCGGCGACCTCACCACCAACAATTCGCCGCTGACCAACGCCATCGGTTGTGGCAGCACGAAGACCATCAGCATCACCGGCCAGTTCCCGCGGATCGGCCCGTATGGCGAGGACAAGATCCGCAATGCTGCGGTCATCATCAGGACCGGCCAGCAGCTCAAGGTGCCGCCCCGCGGATGGGTAATCGCCGTGGCGACGGCCATGCAGGAGAGTAGCCTCACCAACCACGGCGACCTCGGCGACCGCAATGACCATGATTCGCTTGGGCTGTTCCAGCAGCGGCCAAGCCAGGGCTGGGGCACTCCTGAGCAGATCATGGACCCCGTCTACTCGTCGACGAAGTTCTACAACAAGCTGTTGAAGGTCAGGAACTGGGAGTCACTCCCGCTTACTGTCGCTGCTCAGCGCGTGCAGATCAGCGCCTACCCCAACGCTTACGCCAAGCATGAGCCGACTGCGACGCGGATCGTCAACGAACTCGCCGATGGGGCGGCACGCGCCGTCGTCGTGGGCAGTCAGTTGAAGTGCGCTGGATTCGGCCAGATAGCCGCCTCCGGCTGGACGGCCCCAGTCAGCGCGGGCGTGTGGTCAGGATTCCGCACTCGCGAAAGGCCCAGTCACAACGGCGTCGACCTCGGCGCGTCCCGCAACACACCGATCCGGGCGGCTTCAGCAGGTGTCGTGATCGTAAGCAAGTGCGACGTCGGCAACTGCAATCGAGACGGGTCACCCTCCACCCCTGGTTGCGGTTGGTTCGTGGACATCCTGCACGCCGGTCAGGTGATCACACGGTATTGCCACATGGTGAGCCGGCCTCTGGTCCATGTCGGCGAGCGAGTCGGCGCCGGCCAGGTCATTGGCTATGTCGGAACCAGTGGCCACTCCAGCGGACCACACCTACACTTCCAGGTCCACCTCGATGGCGACCGGTCCAATCGTGGCGCGATCGATCCGGTGCCATTCATGATCAGCAAGGGTGCTGCCCTCGGAAAGGAGAGCGACTCGGCATGACCGAGGCAGACTTCGCGGCATGGGCAGCCGAGTGGCGCACACCGCCCGCCCCCATCGTGCCCGTTCCTGCGCTTACCGTCATCAATAGCGGCGGCGTCCTGCGCGGTGCCCGGGTGATGATCGGCCTCCCTGGCCACGGATGGCGCACCGGGCTGCGCGGTGACACGATGATCCGCCAAGGCGCGCGGAGCCTGATTCCTGTGCTCGCCGAGGCAGAGTGGTATCGCGCCGAGCGCGAGCGAGTCGAGGTCTTTGCTGCGCTTGTGCCGGTGGAGCGGGTATGGGTCGAGACCATCAGCACATCGGCAGAGCGAACTGCGAGCACCGATAGCTTGGCGTTGGTCTCATTGGATTCACCGCCGACTCGAGTTGCGGTTTCCGCAGAGGTGATCGCCGCCCAGGCAGCTGGCCAATTGACGGGCCGACGGCTCGTACAGGTCGGCACCGATGGCGAGCAGCGCGGTCTACGCGCAGTTACCGAAGCTCATTCCGGGCCGGAGGGCAACGCACAGGTCCGGGTGGCGCAAGAGCACGATTGGTATCGATGGGCCGCTACCGGCCAGGCCCCCGCGACCAGAGCCGTGCCAATTTCTGACCTCTGGCTAGAGTAGCTAGAGCGAAGCACTAGCTGACGGCACTGGCTCTGGCGCGCGCTGAGCACCGCATACTCGCCAACCACCTGACTCGACAAGGGCGAACCGCCACGTCTCACTGCGCTTGCTGATGACCGCGCCATCCTTGCGGCCCGAAATCGTCAACGTCGTCGTTACAGTCGATCCATTCCCATTAGTTTCGCCGGTCATTGCGCCCCAAGTCACGAGCACAACGACACCAAAGTCTCTCTCCCGCCCGTCAAACTCCTCCCGGAGCTCTCGAATCGGCGCCAAGCCCGCGGAATCATCGCAGACATGAAGATTGACGCCTACGTCGTCCTTCGTGACCAAAGCCGCTCGCAGATATTCGTCGACAACAATCTTAGGATTACTGCGATCGATCTTGGTGGCTTCGTTATACGCCACAACCGCAGCTACTACACCTCCAACTCCGGCGACCGCCAAGACGACCGCCAGAATCAGGAGGATCCTTCGCCACCTCACCGACCGCATCTCGTTCCTCAATCTCGCATCGTCATCAATACACCATTATCCCTGTTCGCTAGAGACCGAAGTCGACTGCCCGCGAGCGTCGCGTTGCCTCAACAACCACACTGCTCAAGAACCACCTGCAAGCACGGAACGATGCTCCCGCCAGCGCGACAGCGGAACGCAATGGTGGAACCCCACACAGAGCGCGGATTCACTCGCTGGTGTCAGTAGCCTCAGCAGGTCGACGGTGACCTTCCGTACCGCGACCGGATCCATCACTAGCTGCGGCACGGCCCGTCCGTCATGCTCACCTCCCCCATGAGCAGAGACATGCATCAGCACGCCCTGCGGGCAGCGTAGCCGAGCGGACACGCCGCGCACAGGGCCGACGATTCCTCAATGGATGACTCGCGGCGTCAGGCCGACCCGCTGTTGAGGTTCCCGAACAACCACAGCCCGCAGCAGCAGAAGATGACGAGCAGGAGCGCCACCGCGGCTGCGGCGATGGCGAGCATCATCGGCTTCTTCAGCAGGCCGAGGATGGGCGACGGCCGCTTCGGCGGCGGGGTCTCGTACACGCGATGACGATAGCCTGCGTCCCCGGCCGGCACGAGGCCGCGACAGGCGGACGGGTCGCTGTCGGGAGGCCGCTCGCCGGATCACCCCGTACGCTGGTCGGGTGACCGATTTCGCCGAACTGGACGCCCTGCCCACCGAGGAGCTGCGCGAGCGCGCCTTCACGAAGGCGCGCGAGAAGCTGGACATCGGGTTCTTCTGGGATCTGTTCAAGCATCTGCCCACGTCGCCGGATACCGAGGAGCGGGAACTCGCCGACATCGGCTCGGCGGTCGACGACTCGGTGTCGTTGTGGCGGGAGTTCACCGGGCACGATTACGGCGATCAGGAGCCTCTGATCAGGGCACGTTTCATCGACTACCTGCAGAAGGACGAATAGCCCGCCGTCGACGGATGCTCGATGCCACAAGAACTGTCGGGTTTACTCGGCGGTTGCTTCCGCGTAGTTGCGACAGGTATCGGGCGCTCTGCGCTACCCTCCCCCGGGGAGGACGCAGCGGAGGTGTCGGCGTGCCCGGATTGAACGCGCGGATCGACCAGGCGGCGAGCCTGCACCGGCATGCTTCGGCGGTGACGCAGGCTGCCGCGTCCGCGTTGGACACTTATCTTCCGCCGCCGCGTACGGATCTGGCGGAGCAGCAGGCACTGGCGCAGCGGCTGCGGGATGCGGCGGCGCGGTTGACGCCGGGCTGGCTGGGTGCCGCGCTCGACGAGGTGCCGGCGGGCACTCCGCTGGGCGAGCAGCGCCGACCGGAGTTCGTACGGGTCGGCACGGCGGCGCCGCAGGAGGACGCGCAGTTCCCGGCGGTGTTGCCGCTGCTGGGTACGGGTCATTTGACGTTCAGCGCCGACTCGCGGGATCCGCGGGTGGCGGGGGTGCTGCGGGCGATCCTGTTGCGGCTGCTGGCGACCGCGCCGTCGGGGACCCTGGTGGTGCGGGCGGTGGACGCGGTGGGCGGGGCGCTGTTCGCGCCGTTCGGCGCGCTGGCCGATGCGGGCCTGATGCCGCCGCCGGTCACGGACCGGGCCGGGCTGCAGGCCGTGCTGGCAGAGGCCGAGCATTGGGTACGCCCGAGCCGGCCGGAGGCGCAGCGGCGTCCGACGGCCCGGCCACGGCGTCGGGACTGCACCATGTTGCTGCTGGTCGCCGCGCTGCCGTCGGATGTGCAGGGGGCCGAGTTGAATCGGATCACCGCGCTGGCGCAGGCGGGTCCGGCGACGGGGCTGCATCTGATCGTCGCGGGCTGGCCGCCGCCGCCGCTGAGCCCGGACACGTCGCTGCCGTCGGCGCAGGCCCCGCTGCCGATGAGCACGCAGATCGCGTTGCGTAATCCGTACGCGCTGCTGGGGGGCATGCCTTTCGCGCAGCCGGCGGCGGCCGACGGGCCGAGCCCGACCGCGACCTGGCCCGGTCTGTCGGTGCCGGTGCGGCTCGATCCGGATCCGCCCGCGGAGCTGGTCGCGCGGGTGTGCCGCGAGCTGGCGGAACGTTATGCCCTGTCGGGGCAGGTACATCTGATGGACCTGCTGCCGGATCCGGACCACTGGTGGGCGGAGTCGTCGGCGGCGGGGCTGTCCACGACCGCGGGGCTGGCCGGCGATACGCCGATCTCGCTGGTGTTCGCGGATCTGACGCCGCACTGGCTGGTCGGCGGGCGTTCGGGCGGCGGCAAGTCGGCGTTCCTGGTGAACGTGCTGTATGGGCTGTGCACCCGCTACGACCCCGACGAGTTGGCGCTGTACCTGCTGGACTGCAAGCCGGGCGGGGCGTTCGGACGGTTCGCGCCGGGCACGGGTCCCGACCCTGATCCGGCGTGGCTGCCGCACGCCCGGGTGGTCGGCATGGACTGCGACCGCGAGCAGGGGCTGGCGGTGCTGCGGGAGCTGGACGAGGAGCTGCTGCGACGCGAGGAGTTGTGGCAGGAGCTGGGCGTGAAGCGTTTCGCGCAGGCCCGCGAGCAGCGTTCGCTGCCCCGCCTGGTCTGCGTGATCGACGAGTTCCCGGTGCTGGTGGCGGGTTCGGATCCGGTCGCGGCCGAGGCGCTGGGGCTGCTGGAGTCGATCGGGCGGCGCGGGCGTGCGTACGGCGTGCATCTGATTCTCTGCTCGCACACGGTGCGGGGGATCGAGGCGCTGCACGCCCGCCGGGATTCGCTGTTCGGGCAGGTGCCGGTGCGCATCGCGCTGCCGGGCGGCGGCGACGTGCTGGAGGCGACCAACGATGCGGCGGCGACCCTGCCGCTGGGTTGCGCGGTCGTCAACACGGCCGGTGGGCTGGGCGGGCCGCGTGGCGCGACGCGCGGCCACGAGAAGACGGTGCGGTTCCCCGACCCGGACGCCGACGCGCAGGTGCTGGCCGCGCTGCGGCAGCGCCTCTGGCAGGCCCGCGACCCTTCCTACGATCCGCCCGTCATCCTCACCGCCCTGAGCCAGGAGCCGGCATGACCATGAGCGAGCGCGGTTCCGCGTGGGCGGAGTATCTGGCGGCGGCGCAGCGGTTGGACACGGTGCGGCGGGAGGCGGCGGACTCGGCCGCGGGTGAGGCGTCGGCTTTGGCGGCGGCCCGGGACGAGCTGCCGACGGTGCAGGCTCGGCTCGGCATGCAGGCCACCCGGCTGCTCGACACGGCGAGCCGGGCGGGCGCTCCGCCGCCGATGCTCCAGCCGGGCCCGGCGGAGCTGCTGGCCGCGGCGGAGGCGGTCACCGGCGGCCCGGCGGTGGCGCTGGCCGCGCTGCGCCAGGCGGGCGCGAACGTCGAGGTCGCCGATGGGGCGCTGGCCCGGTTCGACGACGAGGGCAGCGGCTCCCAGACGCTGCGCAACCTGCTGGTGTACGGGCCGCTGAGCCTGGCCGCGCTGCTGGTGCAGCTGGCGGTCGCGGGTCTGGCCGGGGACGGCGCGCAGGTGTTCTTCGCCGCGGTGTGCGGGCTGATCCTCGCGCCGCTGGCGTTCGGCGGCGGCTGGCTGCTGGTCGGCGTCGTCTACCCGGAGCGTCCCCGGACCGCCGCCGTCGGGGCGTTCGCCTGCATCGCGCCGGCGCTGCTGGCGGTCCTGCTGCTCGCCGTGCTGTGAACGAAAGCGCCCGTCCGGCCGTGGTCACGGCGGGACGGGCGCTGGCGGGTACCGGGGTCAGCGGGAGTTGATCAGGGACATCGCTTCGGCGCGGGTCTTCGGGTCCGACTTGAGGATGCCGCGTACGGCGCTCGTGACGGTGCGGGCGCCGGCCTTGCGGATGCCGCGCATCTCCATGCACATGTGCTCGCACTCCAGCACCACGATGACGCCCCGCGCCTGCAGCTGCTCCTGGAGCAGGTCGGCGACCTGGGAGGTGAGCCGTTCCTGCACCTGCGGCCGCCGGGCGAAGACCTCGACCAGGCGGGCCAGCTTCGACAGGCCGGTGATGCGGCCGTCCTCGCCGGGCAGGTAGCCGACGTGCGCCACGCCCCGGAAGGGCAGCAGGTGATGCTCGCACAGGCTGAAGATGGAGATGTCGCGGACCAGCACGAACTCGTCGTGGTCGGCCTCGAACGTCGTCTTGAGCACGTCCGCGGGATTGGCCCGCAGGCCCGCGAACAGCTCGGCGTACGCGCGGGCCACCCGGGACGGGGTCTTCTGCAGGCCGTCGCGGTCGGGATCCTCGCCCAGCGCGAGGAGGATCTCCCGGACCGCCTTCTCGATACGCGCGAGGTCGACGGTCTCCTCCACCGGAACACCGGTGAGGGAGCCGTCGACCAGGCGGGCGGCGAGATGATCCAGCTCTCGCTCGCCGTTCAGTTCGTGGCCTCCGCGGTCGTCGAGACGGTGATCTCGCCGCTGTCGCTGGCCTGGCCATTGCTCGCCGACTGCTTCTCCACCTCGGCCGGCGTGAGCACCGGCGGCTGGGTGGACGGCGTGCGCTTGCCGAACCCGTTGAACGGGGCCATCGGCGGCCGCTTGACGACGCGGGCGCAGATGCGCGCCATGTCGGCGGTCGAGATGGTCTCCTTCTCGATCAGCTCCAGCACGATCGCGTCGAGCACGTCGCGGTACTCGACGAGGATCTCGTACGCCTCGTCGTGGGCCAGCTCGATGAGCGAGCGCACCTCGGAGTCGATCTCGGCGGCGATGGAGTCGGAGTAGTCCCGCTCGTGGCCGTAGGACCGGCCCAGGAACGGCTCGTCACCGGCGGTGCCGTACTTGACCGCACCGAGCTTCGAGCTCATGCCGTACTGGGTGACCATGGCCCGGGCCAGCGCCGACGCCTTCTCGATGTCGTTGCCGGCGCCCGTGGTCGGCTCGTGGAACACGAGCTCCTCGGCCGCCCGGCCGCCCAGCGCGTACGCCAGGGTGTCGATCATCTCGGCGCGGGTCTGGGTGTACTTGTCCTCGGTCGGCAGAACCAGCGTGTGACCCAGCGAGCGGCTGCGCGACAGGATCGTCACCTTGTGCACCGGCGCGCTGTGCGGCAGCGCCCAGGCCACCAGGGCGTGGCCGCCCTCGTGGTACGCGGTGATCTTCTTCTCGTGGTCCGACATCACCCGGGTGCGCCGCTGCGGGCCGGCGACCACGCGGTCGATCGACTCCTCCAGCGACTCGTTGGTGATGGCGCGCTTGTCCTGACGCGCGGTCAGCAGCGCGGCCTCGTTGATCACGTTGGCCAGGTCGGCGCCGGTGAAGCCCGGCGTGCGCCGCGCCACCGCGTCCAGGTCCACGTCCGGCGTGAAGGGCTTGCCCTTGCCGTGCACCCGCAGGATCGCCTTGCGGCCGACCATGTCCGGGGTGTCCACCGCGATCTGGCGGTCGAACCGGCCCGGGCGCAGCAGCGCCGGGTCGAGGATGTCGGGACGGTTGGTCGCGGCGATCATGATGACGCCGCCCTTCGCGTCGAAGCCGTCCATCTCGACCAGCAGCTGGTTGAGGGTCTGCTCGCGCTCGTCGTGACCGCCGCCCATGCCGGCGCCGCGGTGGCGGCCGACGGCGTCGATCTCGTCCACGAACACGATCGCCGGGGCGTTCGCCTTCGCCTGCTCGAACAGGTCACGGACACGCGAGGCGCCGACACCCACGAACATCTCGACGAAGTCGGAACCCGAGATCGAGTAGAACGGCACCCCGGCCTCGCCGGCGACGGCGCGGGCCAGCAGCGTCTTACCCGTTCCGGGCGGGCCGAACAGCAGCACACCCTTCGGGATCTTGGCGCCGAGCGCCTGGTACTTCGCCGGGTTCTGCAGGAAGTCCTTGATCTCGTGCAGCTCCTCGACGGCCTCGTCGGAGCCGGCCACGTCCGCGAAGGTGGTCTTCGGGGTGTCCTTGCTGACGAGCTTCGCCTTCGACTTGCCGAAGTTCAGCACCCGCGAGCCGCCGCCCTGCATCTGCGACATGAACAGCAGCAGCAGGATCACCAGCACGGCGATCGGCAGCAGGCTCACCAGCAGCGACAGGAACACCGATTCCTCGGTGACCTCGGTGTCGAACGGGCCCGAGATCTTGCCCGCGGCCTTGGCCGCGCTCACCTGATTGAAGATCTCCAGCCCGGCGTCGGCCGGGTACTGGGCTTCGATCTTGTCGGTCTCGACATCGTCGAACTTGCTCTTATTGGCCAGGTCGATCCGGAGCGTCTGCTCCTTGTCCCGGATCTGCACTTCCTTGATCGCGTTCGGCCCAGCCTGGTTGAGCTGGGCGAGCGCCACCGAGGTGTCCACGGGCTGGTAGCTCGGGCCGCTGGTGAAGAGCTGGCTGAGCAGGATCGCGCCGATGGCCACGATGAAGATCCAGAAGATCGGCCGGCGGAAGAAACGCGTACGCTCCATGCTGTTACCGGACGCTTTTGTTCGCGCCCGTGTCCTCCTGATCGATAGAGGCGGTCAGCTCACCGGGCGCGGCCCGGTTAGTCGACGGTACACCGTAGAAACCTTCGGTTGGCTGATGCGTGGTCCCCATCGCACAACGTTCAGCGTTTTCTCAGCTCAGCTCCCCCGCATACGGGACAAATGACACCTGTGTTCGCTCACGGCTGAGGGGGACGGTGGGGGGTGGAGCAGGGGGCGCTCCACAGATTAGGGAAAAGCGACAGCGGTAACCACACC